>JAJXTX010000164.1 GCA_021783385.1 Pseudomonadota bacterium | reverse complement strand
CTGGAAGCGGTGCGCAAGCGCCCCGGCATGTACATCGGCGATACCGATGACGGCACCGGACTGCATCACATGGTGTTCGAGGTCGTCGACAATGCGATTGACGAGGCGCTGGCGGGCTATTGCGACAAGGTGGTCACCACCATCCACGAGGACGGCTCGGTCAGCGTCAGCGACAACGGCCGCGGCATTCCGGTTGATATGCATCCGGACGAGGGCCGCTCCACCGCCGAGGTGGTGATGACGGTGCTGCATGCCGGCGGCAAGTTTGACGCCAACTCGTACAAGGTCTCCGGTGGCCTGCACGGGGTGGGCGTCTCCGTGGTCAATGCGCTGAGCGACCACCTGTGGCTGACGATCTACCGCGATGGCCATGAGCACCTGCAGGAGTACTCGCTGGGCGAGCCGCTGTACCCGCTCAAGGTCGTCGGCCCGTCGAGCAGGCGCGGCACGCTGGTGCGCTTTCTTCCCAGCCCGGCCACGTTCACCAGCAACATCGAGTTCCACTATGACATCCTGGCGAAGCGCCTGCGCGAGTTGGCCTTCCTCAACTCTGGCGTGGTCATCGAGCTGAAGGACGAGCGCGGCGAAGGGCGCGCGGACACGTTCGCCTACGAGGGCGGTATCCGCTCGTTCGTGCAGCACGTGGCGCAGCTGAAAACCGCGCTGCACCCCAACGTGATCAGCCTGACCGCGGAGCAGGACGGTATCACCGTCGAAGTGGCGATGCAGTGGACCGACTCCTACCAGGAGACGATGTTCTGCTTCACCAACAACATCCCGCAGCGCGACGGCGGCACGCACCTCACCGGCTTCCGCGCCGCGCTGACGCGCTCGCTGCAGAGCTACGTAGAGAAGTCAGGCCTGGCGAAGAACGCCAAGGTCACGCTGTCCGGTGACGACATGCGCGAAGGCATGATCGCGGTGCTGTCGGTGAAGGTGCCCGATCCGAAATTCTCCTCGCAGACCAAGGACAAGCTGGTTTCGTCCGAGGTCAAGACGGTGGTCGAACAGGTCGTCAACGAGAAGCTCGGCGAATTCCTGCTGGAGCATCCGAACGAGGCCAAGGCGATCGCCTCCAAGGTGGTCGATGCGGCGCGCGCGCGCGAAGCCGCCCGCAAGGCGCGCGAGATGACTCGCCGCAAGGGTGCGCTGGATATCGCCGGGCTGCCCGGCAAGCTGGCCGACTGCCAGGAGAAGGATCCGGCGCTGTGCGAGCTGTTCCTGGTCGAGGGCGACTCCGCCGGCGGCTCGGCCAAGCAGGGCCGCAACCGCAAGACCCAGGCGGTGCTGCCGCTGAAGGGCAAGATCCTCAACGTGGAGAAGGCGCGCTTCGACCGCATGCTGGCTTCGGCCGAGGTGGGCACCCTGATCACCGCGCTGGGCACCGGCATCGGCAAGGACGAGTACAACCCGGACAAGCTGCGCTATCACCGCATCATCCTGATGACTGATGCGGACGTCGACGGCTCGCACATCCGCACCCTGCTGCTGACCTTTTTCTACCGCCAGATGCCCGAGCTGATCGAGCGTGGTCACATCTACATCGGCCTGCCGCCGCTGTACAAGGTGAAGCAGGGCAAGCAGGAGCTGTACATCAAGGACGACACCGCGCTGAACGACTACCTGATTTCAAGTGCCGTCGACAACGCCGCCTTGACCTACAGCCCGGACGCGCCGCCAGTCACCGGCGAGGCGCTGGAAAAGCTGCTGCGGGGCTATCAGCAGGCGCTGGATCAGATTGGCAAGCTGGCGCACCGTTTCGATGCCGCCGTGTTCCACGCGATGCTCGAACACACGCCGCTGGAACCGGCCGTGTGGGCGGAACCCGCAGCCATCCAGGCGTGGCTGGCAGGAGCTGAGCAGCGGCTGGCGGCCAGCGGGCTGGGCAAACCGCGCTACCGGTTGTCGCTGCGTCCGGCGCACGGCGAGCAGCCGGCGGCGATCGAGGTCGTCCGCGAACAGCACGGTCTCAGCCACACCTGGTTCCTGCCGCAGCCGTTCTTCGGCAGCAACGAGTTCCGCCCGATCCTCGCCGTCAGCCAGCAGATTGCCGGCATGATCCAGCCCGAAGCGGTGGCGCGCCGCGGCAACGCCACGCGCGGCGTGCCGAGCTTTCTCGAAGCGCGCAACTGGCTGCTGGAGGAGGCCAAGAAGGGCCGCAGCATCCAGCGCTTCAAGGGCCTCGGCGAAATGAACCCGGAGCAGCTGTGGGAGACCACGGTGAACCCGGAGACCCGCCGCATGCTGCAGGTGGGCGTCGAGGATGCGATTGCCGCCGACCAGATGTTCTCGATGCTGATGGGCGAAGCCGTCGAGCCGCGGCGCGAGTTCATCGAGGCGAATGCGCTGAAAGTGGCCAACCTGGACGTGTAAGCGGCACCGCCTGCGGAGTGATCTCGGCGGGCGGCGCTCATGCGGCAGTCGGCTTCCGTCGGAAACGAATTCCGCGCATCAAGTAATTGATTTTTAACAATCTTTCATGCGGCACTGCGACTTGTCCTGGGGTGCCGTCTCAGGTTACGCTCGACGACCACGCTGTTGTTTCATACGCGCAGACACATTCACGAGGATCACCATGAAACATGCTCCCGGGTTCACCTTGCTGGCAAGCGCAGCGCTGCTGCTGTCGCTGGCCGGCAGTCCGGTACTTGCGCGCGACAGCCATGCCGCCAAGGACAAGCAGACGCTGCAGTATCCCAACGCCACGCGCGTGGCGCCGAAGCTCGATCTGCGCAGCGAAAAGGATCAGAAGAATCTCAACGCCGGCCTGGATGCAGTCAGTGCCGGCGACGCGGCCAAGGCCGAGCAGCTGCTGCAGCCGCTGGTCGACGGCAGCAAGAGCAAGTATGCCCAGGCGCTGGCACTGCAGGGTCTGGCCACAATCAAGTACAACGCCGGCGACTACAAGGACGCGATTGCGCTGCTGCAGCGCTCGCTGGCGAACGGGGTGATGCCGAACGACACTTACTTCCAGCTCGAATACATGCTGGCGCAGTTCCAGCTCGCGGACGAGCAGTACCAGGCTTCGCTGGATACCATCAGCAAGTGGCGCGCCGAGGGCAAGAAGGAAACCGCGCACTCCTATGCTCTCGAGGGCAACGCCGACTACCGTCTCGGCAAGTATCCGGAAGCGATTGCCGCGATCAAGAAAGCGCAGTCGCTGACCGACAAGCCGGAGAACAGCTGGAACCAGATCCTGATGGCCAGCTACGCCGCCTCCGGCCAGGGTGATCAGGCCGCCAAGGTGGCGCAGCAGCAGCTGGCCGCCAATCCCAATGATCCGGATGCGCTCAACAACGCGGTGGCGGTGCTGATGCAGGCGCAGAAGAATGCCGAGGCGATCCAGCTGATGGAAAAGGCGCGCGCCAGCGGTGCGCTCAAGACCGAAGCCAACTACGTCAATCTCGCCAAGCTCTACCTGATCACCGGCCAGTCCGGTCGCGATCCGAAGCCCGACGCTGTCAAGGCAGCGGCGGTGCTGCAGGATGGCATGGGCAAGGGCATCGTGCCGGCCAATGCGGACAACGAGATGCTGCTGGGCGAGGCCAACGAGATGGCCGACAACGTTAGCGGGGCCATTGCGGCGTACACCAAGGCGATGGCGACCGCCACCAATGGCGAGGCGGCCATCCGTGGCGGCAACCTGCTGCTGAGCGAGAACAAATACAGTCAGGCCCGTGCGATGATCCAGCAGGGCATCGACAAGGGCGTCAAGCACAAGGGCACCGCTTATATGCTGCTGGCCGAGAGCGAGCGTGGTCTGAAAAACCGCCCGGCCGCCATTGCCGCGATGAAGCTGGCGGCGCAGCAGCCGGAAACGGCGGACAAGGCCAAGGCGTGGCTGAAGAAGGTCGGCGCTGACAAGTAATCGCCTCGCTGCAGACACCCGTGATGCGGATGGACGTCCATTTATCTGCCTCGCGGGTGCTATACAAAAGTCGCATGCTGTTGTACCGTTGAGAACCTTTCCCTGCGTCTCCCTAGCGGCGAGTCCCGTCCGTGCAAACGGCGGTTTCGGGCTAACCGCTGCGGTAGCGTTATCTTTCGATTGATCAGCTTCAGACAGTGACAGATGGCCTCAAGTAACGAAGAAATCGGGCGCGAGCCGTTCAGTTGGAAGCGCACCTCGGCACTGGCAGTTGCCATCGGGCTGCACGCATTTGCGTTTCTTTTGCTGGTGGCGCCGATGGCACCGCCGCACCAGGAGCACAAGGCAAAGGACAAGATTGTCCAGGTGAACTTCATCGAGCCGCCGCCGCCGCCGCCGCCACCACCGCCGCCGCCGCCGGAGCCGCCGAAGCAGCCGCCGCCGAAGATCATCCAGCAGATCAAGCCGCCACCGACACCGCCACCACCGACACCGCCACCACCGGTGGAGGAAGTGTCGTCGATGGCGACGCAGGCGCCGCCGCCGGCACCGCCGGCACCGCCGGCACCGCCCACCGACATCGCGGCTGGCCAAGATCTCAGCTACAACAGCCGCATGCAGCCCAGGTATCCACCGCAGGCCGCTCGCCAGCACCACGAGGGTACGGTGACGTTGTTGATCCTGGTGGGTGTGGACGGGATGCCGAAAGACATCAAGGTGGAAAAATCCAGCGGCTATCGTGAGCTTGATCGCGCGGCGCTGGACGCGGCACAACATTGGCGATTCAATCCGGAAATAAGGAACGGCAAGAAAGTTGAGGGCTATGCCCGCGTTCCGGTCAACTTCAATCTCAATCAGCTGTAATCGCCCCCAGTCGATTACATTCACAGTTCACGCTTGACTTCCCTAGGGTAGCGTTATGTTCTTACAGACTCCTGCAGTGTCCGATGCCGCACAGGCCTTGGGTGGCAACACCAACGCCGAAGCCATGAAACAGATGGGCTTCAGCAACTTGATGCAAAATTTCGACGCGCTCGGCTGGATCGTCTTCGTGACGCTGGTCGTGATGTCGTTCGCGTCGTGGTACTTCATCATCGCCAACGCGATCCGCAGCACCATGGTCAGCAGTCGCGCCGACGGCGTGATCAACGGCTTCTGGAACAACGGTTCCACCCAGGACGCGATCCGCGAACTGGAAGCGCAGCCCAGGGGCGAACCGTTCTCCAAGATCGCGCTGGATGCCGCTTCGGCGGTGGCCCATCATCAGCAGACCACGACCACCACCGGCACCGGCGGTCGCCTCGCCGAATCGCTGAGCCGTTCAGAGTTCATCGACCGCGCGCTGCGTCAGGCTGTGTCGCGTGAAAGCCTGCGTCTCGAAGGCGGCCTGACCCTGCTCGCCACGGTCGGCTCCTCCGCGCCGTTCGTGGGCCTGCTCGGAACGGTGTGGGGCATCTACCATGCGCTGATCGGCATCGCCGCCACCGGCAACGCCTCGATGAACGCGGTGGCCGGCCCGGTGGGCGAGGCGCTGATCATGACCGCGTTCGGTCTGTTCACCGCGATTCCGGCCGTGCTTGCGTACAACTTCTTCAGCCGTGCCAATCGCCTGATCTACGCCCGTTTCGACGAATTTGCGCATGACCTGCACGACTTCTTCGCCACTGGCTCGCGCGTCGAGAGCAAGTGAGGGATTGACCCATGGCGATGAGCTCAGGAGGCAATGCCGGCGGCCCGATGTCGGAGATCAACGTCACGCCGCTGGTCGACGTGATGCTGGTACTGCTGATCATCTTCATGATCACGGCCCCGCTGATGTCGCACTCCATCACGATCCAGCTGCCGACCGCCAATCCGAAGACCAAGGATGACGAGGTCAAGACGCCGCCGCTGGATCTGGCCGTGAAGCAGGACGGCAGCATGTATCTCAACGATCACCCGGTCACCGACGCCGAGCTGAAGGCGCAATTCCTGGTCGACGCACAGAAAGTGCCCCAGCCGGAACTGCAGATCCGCGCGGACAAGACCACCGAGTTCAAGATCGTCAAGAAGATCCTTGGCAGTGCCAAGGAATCGGGCATGGTGCACGTCGGCTTCATGACCA
>JAJXTX010000163.1 GCA_021783385.1 Pseudomonadota bacterium | reverse complement strand
ATATCGAAGCGCTCGATCAGGTCGGCGCGCGCAAACTGGCACTGATGCTGCAGATGGAGCAGCTCGATGCCGAGCGCCTGCAGCTGAGTCGCGAGGTGCCCACCTGGGCAGCCCGGCAGGAACCGATATGGGCCCGGGTCCTGCAGTCACTTCGCGACTGCCAGCAACTCAACCAGCGCAATGGCAGCACGGTCACTCGCCGCCTGCATCAGGTACGCGAGGCGCTGTCGATACTGACCGGGCATGGTGGGAAAAACGGGCTTTACAGCCGCAGCGGCGAACTGCATGTCAGCCTGCGTTCGCGTGTCCTGGCAGAAGCATGAGAGCTGAAAACGCCACTGCCGGATCGAGTGGATGCGCGACACCGCATCTGACGGCGAAGCCTGCAGGCATCTCTCCTCTTCCATTGCGATGACTGACCATGAGCAAACTCAAAGCCTTCGTCACCCCCAAACCGCCGGTCGCCGCCGCACCGCCCATGCCCACGCCGATGCCGGTGCTGCGGGTGCCGATGCTCGACCGCGAACGGCAGTTGTTCGCCTACGAGATCGTGTTTCACCGCGAGCCGGGCGATGAGCAGGCCTTGTTGCAGAGTGTGCTCTCCACCATTACCGATGGCGCACTGACAAGGCTGGTACGCGGCAACCGCGCCTTCTTGAACATGCCGGTCGAACTGCTGCCGGAAGATTCCGATGTCCTGTTGCATCAGCCGCGCCTGGGCATTGTGCTGCAGAAGCATGTGGCTACCGATGCGTCATTGATGAAACGTCTGCAGCAGATGGCCGAACGCGGCTGCCAGCTCATGCTTGACGCTGCCGACGGGGATCTGGACGGCAGTCTGGCCATCGAGAGCCTGCTGCACCTCGTGCAGTTCGTGCGACTGGACGCCAGCCTGCTCGCACCGGAAACCCTGCAGCAACGCACCGAGCAGCTGCACGCCCGCGGCATCTGGGTGATCGCCGGCCAGGTCAATGATCACGTCACCTGCCAACGCTGCGTGGAACTGCCGCTGCAGGCGATCCAGGGGCGCTACCTGTTGATCCCCCAGCCGATGGCGGTACCGGTATTGACCGCCAACCGGCTGAGCATGCTGCGGTTGATGCGCACCCTGCAGGAGACCAATCCCGGGCCGGTGGAACTGGGCAATATCATTCGCGATGATGCGGTGCTCAGCTACAAGCTGCTGAGCTGCGTCAATTCGGCCTATTTCGCGTTGCCGCGGCAATTGAACTCGGTGCAGCAGGCGGCGATCTTCTTCGGCGTCACGCGCATGCGCAACTGGATCGACACCATGTCGTTGTGCAGCATGGACGATCGCCCGCCAGAGCTGCTGCGCGCCGCACTGATCCGCGCCCAGATGTGCGAAAAACTGGCAGCCGGCATGCCCAACACGCAGAAGGAAATGGCCTTCACCGTCGGCCTGTTTTCCCTGCTCGATACGCTGATGTGCGCGCCGATGGAATTTCTGCTGGCCCACCTGCGGCTGGTGCCTGAAATCAGCGACGCACTGACCGGTCGAGGCGGCCCGCTCGCCTCCGTGCTGGAACAGGTCCTCGCGTGGGAGGCTGGCAAGCTGACCAGCCAGAACATGCAACCGCAACGCATCCAGCGGATGGCCACGATCTATCTGGAAGCCACGCAGTGGGCCGATCAGGTCTATGCAAGTGCGAACGGAAAGCCGGAAACTGACCAGCCGCTGCGCGCCATCCCGGAGCAGCGAGCAGAGCATTCCGGCGCAGCACCGGCGAGGTAACGTGCAGGCTCCAGTCAGCTGCCGCTCAAACTTTGGCACCGCCGGTTCCCGAACCCGACACTGACCGTCGCCCCAGCCAGCGCGCTGGCATGTGCATGCCTTGAGTGCTTCGGTGCCAGGCCACTCCTGCGAATCCGGGCGGTTTGCCGATGCGTCGGCATTTGCCGTGGGCAGGTTCAGGCCGTTTTGTATTCCGTTTGAACGCTAAATGTTCGTGCCTCCCAGCCGATATCCCAGGGTAGGGAGGTATCGGATTTCACGCGGGAGTCAGCATGCTGGTCTTGATCGGTTCGTTGGTGGTGCTGGTAAGCGTGCTGGGCGGCTATGTACTGTCCCACGGGCAGTTGCTCGCGCTGTGGCAGCCTTACGAGTTGCTCATCATCGGTGGTGGTGCAGTGGGCGCGTTCCTCACCGCCAATCCGAGCAAGGTTGTGAAGGCGTCACTGCGCGAAGTGGCTGGCCTCATCAAGGGGCCCACCTACAGGAAAGACGACTATGTCGACCTGCTCGCGTTGCTCTACGACATCTTTGGCGTGATGCGCAAGGAGGGGATTCTCGGGCTCGAACCGCATATCGAGGAGCCTGAATCCAGCCCGGTTTTTTCTGCCTATCCGCGGTTGCTGGCCGAGCATCACCTGATCGAGTTCATCACCGATTGCCTGCGACTGATCGTTGGCGGCAGCATGAATCCGCATGAGCTGGAGCAGCTGCTCGAATTGGAACTGGAGACGCACCATCTTGAGGCGGAGGCACCGTCGCAGGCGGTGGCCAAGATGGCTGACGCCCTGCCGGGTTTCGGTATCGTCGCCGCGGTACTCGGCATCGTGACGACCATGTCGCAGTTGGGGGGTGACACGTCCCGGATTGGCGAGCACATTGCCGGTGCGCTGGTAGGCACCTTCCTGGGCATCCTGTTGTGTTACGGCTTCCTCGGCCCGCTGGCGGCGGCGATGGAGAACCGCGTGCAGGAAGATGGCAAGGCGTTCGAGTGCGTCAAGGTGGCGCTGATGGCCAGCCTGCGCGGTTACAACCCCAAGGTGGCGATTGAATTTGCGCGCAAGTCGCTGTCGGCGCAATCGCGGCCCAGTTTCCAGAATCTGGAAGATCACCTCAAGGGTTCGCGCGCCGGAGCGCGCCAGTGAGCGAGCAGAATTTTCAGCCGCTGATCATTGTGCGTCGGAAAAAGCGGCAAAAGCACGGCCACCACGGCGGGGCATGGAAAGTGGCCTACGCTGACTTCGTCACCGCGATGATGGCGTTTTTCCTGGTGATGTGGCTGCTCGGCGTGGGCACGCGCGAGCAGCGCGCAGCAATTTCCGAATACTTCAAGAATCCCAGCATGACGCCGGGTACGGCGACGATCGCGCCACCCGGGCAATTCGGGCCAGGCGGTGCCAGTGACAGCATGATCCAGCTTGGCGGGGCGATGGATCTGTCCCATGGTCCCGGCAAGGACAAGCACGGCGCTCCGATCGTCAAGAAGGATGTCAAGGCGGCCGAAGCACTGGCACGCAAGCAGGAGAAGGCGCGCCTGGAAGAACTGATGAAAAACCTGAACGCCGCGATCCAGAGCAGTCAGGCGCTGGCACCGTTCAAGGATCAGTTGCTGCTCGACATCACCCCGGAAGGCCTGCGCATCCAGATTGTCGACAAGCTCAACCGTCCGATGTTCGATCTGGGCAGCGCCAAACTCAAGCCGTATACCGTGAAGATTCTTGGCGAGCTTGGCGCATCCATCAACAGCGTGCCGAACATGATCAGCATTGCGGGCCACACCGATGATGCACCGTACAGCGGCACGCACGACTACAGCAACTGGGAGCTGTCGGCGGATCGCGCCAACGCGGCGCGACGGGCGTTGATTGCCGGTGGCCTGCAGGCCGGCAAGGTTGCCCGGGTGGTCGGCCTGGCGGCCTCGGTGCCGTTCGACAAGGCGAATCCCGGCGATCCGATCAATCGTCGTATCAGCATCATCGTGATGACCCGCCAGGCCGAGAAGGCCGCGCGATCACAGGAGATGGCCGATGGCATGAGTGGCGCTGCCTCGGCGCCGAACGTACCGGCACACCCCGCACCGACAACCGGCCGCAAAGCGGTGGCGACGCCATCGTAAGCCCCGGAAACGGGTCACGGGTTCTGATCGTCGCCATCTGGATGTGGCCCGCGTGCGTCATCGCCACCGTTCGCTCGGAACGTGGCGAAGCGCATGCGAAGAGCAGCCCAACATCGCCGCGACAAAATCGCCTGCATCGCTGAAAAAGCAAAGGCCAGCAATGGATTGCTGGCCTTGGAAAGATGGCGCCCGAAGCTGGACTCGAACCAGCGACCCCCTGATTAACAGTCAAGTGCTCTAACCAGCTGAGCTATTCGGGCGTGAGCTGCGTAGTTTGTAGATCGTGCGGCGAGCTGTCAAGCCGTGAGGGCATGGTGCAGGCGGCAGCTCAGCCCGTGCGTACCCGATAACAGGGGACGTAGGCCGCGCCGCCGGGCAGCTTCATGCGCTGCTGCTCGACGAACGACCGCAGCAGCTTGTCGAGCGCGCGCATGATGTCGGCATCGCCGTCGATGTCGAACGGACCAAACTGTTCGATCGCGCGCACGCCCTCCTCCTTCACGTTGCCCGCGACGATGCCGGAGAACGCGCGCCGCAGATCCGCTGCCAGCTCGTGCCGCGGACGATCGCGACGGATCTGCAGCGCGCGCATCGCCTCGTGGGTGGGCCGGAACGGCATCTGGAACGCCAGCGGAATCTGCAGCGCCCAGTTGAAGAAGAAGGCGTCGCGGGTATCCAGCCGATGGTGGCGCACCTTGTCGATGCCCTTCACCATCGCCCGCGCCACCGCGGCCGGATCGTCCACGATGATCTGGTAGTGCTGCGCCACTTCGTCGCCCAGGGTCAGGCGCAGGAAGCGGTCGATCTGCTCGAAGTACGCGGCGGACTGGCGCGGGCCGCTGAGGATCAGCGGAAACGGTGTGCCCGCATTGTCCGGATGCAGCAGGATGCCGAGCAGGTAGAGGATTTCCTCGGCGGTGCCGACGCCGCCGGGAAACACGAGGATGCCGTGGCCGATGCGCACGAACGCCTCCAGCCGCTTCTCGATGTCCGGCATGATCACCAGGTGGTTGACGATCGGGTTGGGCGACTCGGCCGCGATGATGCCCGGCTCGGTGATGCCGATGTAGCGGTTGGGCCGACGCCGCTGCTTGGCGTGCCCGATGGTCGCGCCCTTCATCGGCCCCTTCATCGCGCCCGGACCGCAGCCGGTGCAGATGTCCAGCCCGCGCAGACCAAGCTGGTAGCCGACCATCTTGGTGTAGTCGTATTCGTCGCGCGAGATCGAATGGCCACCCCAGCACACCACCAGACTGGGATCGATGTGCGGCTTCAGGATGCGCGCGTTGCGCAGGATCTCGAATACTCCCTGGGTCAGCCCGGCCGAGCCGTCGAGGTCGCCGCCGGCCTGTTCCAGCTGGGTCGACACATAGACGATGTCGCGCACCACCGCCACCAGCAGCTCGTTGATGCCGCGGATGATCTGCCCGTCCACAAACGCCTGCGCCGGCGCGTGGCTGAGTTCGATCTTGATGCCGCGATCCTGCTGCAGCACCTGGATGTCGAAATCCGGGTACTGCTCCAGGATCGCCCGCGGATCGTCGCTGATGCTGCCCGAGGTGAGCACCGCCAGCGCGCAGCGGCGCAGCAGGGCATGCAGGCCGGAATCGCTGGCGCCGCGCAGGCGCGCCACCTCGTTGCGCGAGAGGATGTCCAGCCCGCCGATCGGCGAGATCCGGGCGCTGACCGTGGCGGATCGCGCCGTCGCACCGGTGTCTGTGTCATTCATCTGAAAACGATCTCCTTGGCATGCTGTAGCACAACGCGCGCGCCCGCGGCGCAACTGACCGTCCAGCATCCCGCGGCCATCCACCTGCGGTCAAGTCAGCAAAAAGCCGGCGCCTTTGCGGACGCCGGCTCGATGTTGGCTTGCTGGCACCCGATCAGAAGGTGTAGCGCAGGGTGAGCATGGCCGACCAGCGCGAAACCACGCGGGTGGGATTGCTGCCGGCGTCATAGTACGTGAGCGGCTGCGGCTGATAGTTGCCATTGCTGTCGGTGGGCAGCGTGTAGACGTACTGGCCCTGCGCGTTGACGCCATTGTAGCCAGCCAGCGTGCGCGTACCGAAGTTGGCGTAGCGGGTGACGCCCCAGTTCTTGTCCAGCAGGTTCAGGA
>JAJXTX010000162.1 GCA_021783385.1 Pseudomonadota bacterium | reverse complement strand
GCAGCTTTACGCGTTTGTGCAGGTGCCGGTATACAGCCGTCTGGCCGGCTACCAGTTATTTCCGCGCTGGACCGGCACGGTCGGGATCAGCATGGGCCTGTGACTACTCGGCTCTCACCGGATGGACTTGCCATGACTGCAGAAACAAATAATGGATTGCGTGTTCGTCACGCCAGCCTCGCATGCTTACGGCGTCATGCGAGGGCGCTGCTGCGGCTCGGCCTGATGAGCCTGCTGCTGACGCTGTGTCAGGTACCGGCGCACGCCAACGATCTGGTCGTGGGCCAAGCGGCGCCGCCGATCACCCTCACCACGCTGGATGGCCAACAGATCGCCACGCGCGACCTGCGCGGCAAGGTGGTCATCGTGACGTTCTGGGCCACCTGGTGCGCACCCTGCCGGGAGGAATTGCCGCTGCTTTCGCGCTATGCAAGGCAGCACGCCAAAGACGGCCTGGTGGTACTCGGCTTCAGTCTCGACACCCCCGATGAGCTGGACAAGGTGCGCGCCGTGTCGCGCACCCTCGACTTTCCAACAGGCCTGCTCGGCGACCCGCATGTGCCGGGCTACGGCCGCATCTGGCGGCTGCCGGTGAGTTTCACCATCGACCGGGACGGCCGGCTGGTGGACGACGGCTGGAAGGACCGCAACCCCGAATGGACGGCGCTGCGCCTGCAGCGAGTGGTCACGCCCTTGCTGGATCAGAGGCCGTGAATCCATGCACATGCGCGATTACGCCCCTTCGCGACAGACTGTTTCTTCCACGCGCGTTCAAGTGCCGGCGGTCAGCCTCTATCTTCGGGCGATGCGCCAATCGCGGCGCGTATCGACTACCGGAGCCACGTCGTGATTGAACGCAGACCCTTCGACCGCCTGGGCGGAGCCAACCATGGGTGGCTGGATGCCAGGCACCACTTTTCGTTCGCCGGCTACAGCGACCCGCAGCGCATGGGCTGGGGCGCGCTGCGCGTGTGGAACGACGACACCATCGCGCCGCAGACCGGCTTCCCGCCGCACTCGCATGCCGATATGGAAATCATCACCTACGTGCGCGAAGGGGCCATCAGCCATCGCGACAACCTCGGCAACGAGGGCCGCACCGAGGCGGGCGACGTGCAGGTGATGAGCGCCGGCAGCGGCATCACCCATTCGGAATACAACCTGGAGCCTGGCACCACGCGGATCTTCCAGATCTGGATCATCCCCCGCCAGCACGGGCAGCCGCCGGCGTGGGGTGCGCGGCCGTTTCCGGTGGGCGATCGCGCGGGTCGCTTCGTGGCCCTGGCCAGTGGCTTCAGCGAGGACACCGAGGCGCTGCCGCTACGTACCGATGCGCGCGTGCTCGGAGCCAGCCTCAAGGCCGGCGAAACCGCCGAGTACGCGCTGGCCGAGGGCCGCTACGGCTACCTGGTGCCGTCGAAGGGCGCGGTGGAACTTAACGGGGTGCGGCTGGCCACGCGCGATGGCGCTGCCATCCGCAGCGAACCGGTGCTGCGGATCACGGCGCTGGAGGATGCCGAGCTGGTGCTGGTGGACGCGTCGGCCTGATCGCGCTGAGCAGATCGGGCCGAGCAGATCGCGCCGACCTGATCGGCCCCGCCGGCGTGTTCACGGCGGCGTGCGCACGCCGACCGTGCCGCCCCGCGCGGTGAGGAATGCGGCGAACCCGTCCACGTCGAGCGCAGGCGCGATGAAATAGCCCTGCGCGCAATCGCAGCCGATCGCAGCCAGGTAATCCAGCGCGCCCTGGCTCTCCACGCCCTCGGCAGTCACCCGATAGCCCAGCCGGTGGCTGAGGTCGACCAGCGAGCGCACGATGATCTGGTCGTTGCGATCGGTCGCCAGGTGCTTGATGAACATCTGGTCGATCTTCAGCTCGCTTACCGGCAGATGGCGCAGGTAGGCGAACGTGGCCTGGCCCACGCCGAAATCGTCGATCGCGATGCCGATGCCTTGCTCGGCCACACGCCGCAGGATCTGGATGGCGGTGTCGCGCTCGCTGATCACTGCGCGCTCGGTCACCTCCAGCGTGAGGCAGTCCGGCGGCAGCGCGTAGATCGCCAGCAGCGCGCCGATCCGCGCCGGCAGCTCGCGATCCTCCAGGTCGCGCGCCGACAGGTTGACGGCCACCTGCAGCGGCAGACCGCGGGCGCGCCAGCGCTTTGCCTGCGCCAGCGCCGTGGCCAGCGCCCAGCGCGTGACCCGATGGATATTGCCGGTGTCCTCGGCCATGCCGATGAAGCTGTCCGGCGGCACCCATCCCAGCCGCGGATGCTGCCAGCGCACCAGCGCCTCCACGCCTTCGATGCGGCGCTGGCCAAGGTCGAGCTTGGGCTGGTAGTGCAGCGACAGCTTGCTGCCCTCCAGCGCCTCGCGCAGGTCGCCCATCAGCGACAGCCGCTCGGGGCGATGCGGGTCGGTGGCCGCGTCGTAGATGCTCAGCGCGGCGCTGGAGCCGCTGGCCGCAAACTGGGCGACTTCCGCATGGCGCAGCAGCGTGGCGGCGTCGCTGCCGTCGGCGGGCGCCAGCGCGATGCCGATCGACGGCAGGCCGTCAATGGTCACATCGGTATCCTGGTACGGCAGGTTGAGCGCATCCAGCAGGTGGATGGCGACCGCGGTGGCGGCGGGCTCGTCGGCCTGCGGCAGCCACAGCATGAACTGCATGTCGGTGATGCGCGCCAGATAGGCCTCGACCGCGGTGCGGCGGATGCGTTCGCTGGCATCGAGCATCAGCCGGTCGCACAGCGCGTGGCCCATCGTCTTGATGATGTCCGGTACGCGCGTGAGGCCGATCATCAGCACCGCGCCGCCCGCGCTGCCGGCGGCGGCCAGCCACTGATCGATCGCCAGCTCGGCCGCCGCGCGGTTGGGCAGACCGGTCACGCTGTCGTGCATTGCCTGATGGCGAATGTGCTGCTCGCGCTGGCGGATCGCGGCGGTCATGCTGGCGAAGGTGGCGGCCAGCTGTCCGATCTCGTCATGCCGCGGCATCCCCGGCGGCGCGCCGTAGTCGCCGGCCTCGATGCGCCGCGCGGCCAGCGCCAGCGATTCGATCGGTCGGGCCACGCTGCGGGCGGTCAGCCAGGCGCCCAGCAGCCCCACGCCGAAGCCCAGCGCCAGCAGGCTGCCCCACGCGATGCCCACGGCGCGGAACGGCTGCAGCGCACTGTCCAGCGAATAGCCCAGCACGGCCATTACCGGCCGGCTGCTGGCGGGCTGCTGCAGTGGCTGCGCCAGCACCATGTACTGCTGGCCATCGACCACGGTCAGCCGCGGCTTGCGCGGCAGCGGCTGATGCGCTGCCACCAGGCTGGCGAGCATGCCGGCATGGCGGTCGCCGCGCGCCACCACGCTCCAGTGTCCGGGCGTCAGCTGCGCCGCCAGTTCCAGATCCCGCGGCAACGCAGAGAGATGCTGCAGATGCGCCAGCAGCGCATCGTCCAGCGGCACGTACACCACCACCATCGCCACCGGCTGCGGCGCATAGATCGGCACCACCACCACCCATGCGGCCTTGCCGTCCGTCGCCACCACGGCCGCGGTGCGCCGCATGTAGGCACTGCGCATCAGGTCAGGAAACGGGAAGCGCGTCAACGGCGGCGTGGCCCCGGCGGTGTCGGCCTGGACGCGGCCGTCGAGGCCGATCAGCAGCATGCGCGAGGCGCCCACCCGGCGGCCGTGATTGCGCAGCACCGACAGCACGGTGCCGCGATCGCGCTCGGCGATGGCCGAACGCAGCGCGTAGTCGAGCGAGAGCACCTCGACGTTGCCGGCCACGCGCGCCGAGATGTCGTCCATCTGCGCCTCGAAGGCGCGCGCGTTGGCGGTCAGCTGCCGCTCGCCTTCGCTGATCAGCGCGTGGCGCGTCACCTCGTAGACCAGCCCGGCGGTGAGCAGCTGCACGGTCACCAGGGTCGCGACAAAAAACAGCGCCAGCCGCAGGCGAAAGCCCATCGCCGGCAGCCTCGGCATCAGTAATCCAGGCGTCCGCGATCCATCGGCATGCGCGGATCGGGGATCAGCGAAAGGGTGAAGGACAGCATCTGCGTGCCCGCCCCTTCGGCAATCGTCACCGGCTGGCTCGGCTGCGGCTGACCGGGGTACAGCTGCGGGTGCCAGACCTGCGCGGTATAGCGGCCGGGAGCGAGCCGGGCAAAGCTGGCATTGCCGCTGCGGTCAGACAGGGCGATCAGCGGCGCCGCGGAGACGAACAGGTAGCTGATCATGTGATCGTGGATATTGCAGCCGACCGCGGCAATGCCGGCCTGGTCCAGCTGCAGCGGCGGCGAGCTCTCGCCCGGGCGCAGCACGAAATCGAATTTCCGGATCGGCGAAAAGGAGTAGACGTGATGGCGGGTGTCATCGCTGTTGCGGAACACCACCCTGTCGCCGGGGCGCAACAGCTGCACGTAGGGCAGGAAGGTCTCGTCTTTCTGATCGATCACATGGGTCGCCGGCAGCGGTGCGGGAGCGCTATCGGCCGCGGGCTGCGCGGGCGTCAGGATGACCACCGCGTTGCCGGCGGCGTGGCCGTGGCTGTCATTCAGATGCACGGTCAACCCCGCCGCGCGCACCGGCGATGCGCTCCACGCAAGAAGCCATGCCACCGCCAGCCACACACGCATCGGATACCCCTGCCGCAACCGTCGTTGCCTAGCCTACCCATTTTTCAGGGCCGCCGCCTGCCGCCGTGCGCTGCCCGCGCGCCCGCGACGCATGGCGGATGATCGCATCGGACCGATTTGCTACGCTGGCCGATCAGCACTTGCGTACGAGACCGGCATGAGCGACCTGGATGGCATCCACACGATCGACACCGGCTTCGTGCGGCCACAGTTTGACGCGGCGTATCTGCTGGTCGAACGGGGTCGCGCCGCCTTCATCGACTGCGGCACCAACCACGCGGTGCCGCGCCTGCTGGCCGCGCTGGACGAGGTCGGGCTGAGTCCGGCGGCGGTCGACTGGCTGATCCTCACTCATGTGCATCTGGATCACGCCGGCGGCGCCGGCGAGCTGATCGCCCGGCTGCCGAACGCGCGGCTGCTGGTGCACCCGCGCGGTGCCCGCCACATGATCGACCCCGCCCAGCTGTGGGCCGGCGCCAGCGCGGTCTACGGCGAGGCGGTGATGGAGCAGACGTATGGACGGCTGCGGCCGATTGCCGCCGAGCGCGTGGTCGAGGCTGCCGATGGCCACGTGGTGGAGCTGGCGGGCCGCGCACTGCGCTGCCTCGATACGCCCGGTCACGCCCGACACCACCTGTGCGTGTTCGACGCGCGTGCCAATGTCTGCTTCACCGGCGACACCTTTGGCCTCAGCTACCGCGAGTTCGACAGCGCCAACGGACCGTTCATCCTGCCCACCACCTCGCCGGTGCAGTTCGATCCAGTCGCGCTGCACGCGTCGATCGATCGGCTGATCGCACTGCAGCCAACCGCGATGTACCTCACCCACTTCGGCCGCGTCGAGGATGTGGTTCGGCTGGCTGCGGACCTGCACGCGCAGATCGATGCGATGGTCGCGCTGGTGCGCGCCGCTGCCGGGCAGCCCGATCGGCACGCGGCGCTGATGGCATCACTGACCGATCTGTACGCCGAACGCGCCCAGGCGCACGGCTGGACGCGTGGACGCGAGGCTTTGTGTCAGCTGCTGGCGATGGACATCGAGCTGAATGCGCAGGGGCTCGCCATCTGGCTCGATGCGAGCTGCCGCTGAGGCAGCGCGACCGGCTCAGGCCAACCGGCTGCCGTTCGGCACCGGACGTTCCAGCGCGGTGATCACCACGCCCGCGTCGGTGTGGAAGCCGGTCAGCAGGAACTGCGAGCGGAACGGCCCGATCTGCTTTTCCGGAAAGTTGAGCACGCCCACGATCTGCCGCCCGAGCAGATCCTCCGCGCGATACAGCGCCACGATCTGCGCGCTGGTCTTGCGTTCGCCGTAGGGCCCGAAATCCGCCCACACCTTCCACGCCGGCTTGCGCGCCTCGGG
>JAJXTX010000161.1 GCA_021783385.1 Pseudomonadota bacterium | reverse complement strand
CATCGCGCATGCGCGCGGACAGCCGCGAGCCCAGCAGCAGCCAGGCCACGCCCAGCGCCACCAGCGCATCCCACAGGATCAGCCAGTAGCCGCCCTCGAAGTACGCGTCGGAGCGGGCGCGCGCCTGCGGCGACAGCTGCGCCATGTAGGCATCGGTGGCGGCGGTGACATTGAACGGTGCGGCGTGCGCCGGCGCCACGCTGGCACTGGTGGCGGGCGCAGCCGCGGCCAGGCGTGGCATCGCCACCGCCATCACGGTCAGCAGCAACATCGCAAGAACCTGCTTCATCGACGACTCCCCTTCGTCTGCGCACAGTGCACGCTAACCGATGGCGGCGCCGTCGGCCAGCGCCCACTCCACCGCCGCCTGCGCATGCAGGCGCGTGGTATCGAACAGCGGTACGGCGGCATCGCCGGCGTCCACCAGCAGCGCAATCTCGGTGCAGCCCAGGATGATGCCCTCGGCACCCTGCGCGACCAGCGCCGCCATCACGCGGCGGTAGTCGTCGCGCGAGCGGTCGAGCAGGCACCCCTGGCACAGCTCCTCGTAGATCACCCGGTGTACCAGCGCGCGCTCGTCGGCATCCGGCAACAGCACGTCCAGCCCCTGCTGCTGCAGGCGCTCGACATAGAACGGCTGCTCCATGGTGAAGCGCGTGCCAAGCAGGCCGACCCGCCGCGCGCCGGTCCGGCGCACCGCAGCGGCAGTCGCATCCACCACATGCAGCAGCGGAATGTCCACCGCCGACGCGATCGCCGGCGCCACCTTGTGCATGGTGTTGGCGCAGATCAGCAGCACCTCGGCACCCGCCGCCTGCAGCCCGCGCGCCGCCTGCGCCAGCTGGTCGCCGGCGGCGTCCCAGTCGCCCGCGCGCTGCAGCTGCTCGATGCCGGCAAAGTCGACGCTGTGCAGGATCAGCGGCGCCGAATGCAGCCCGCCCAGGCGCGCCTGCACCGCCTGGTTGATCAGCCGGTAATACGACGCCGTCGATTCCCAGCTCATGCCGCCGATCAGGCCGATGGTTTTCATCGCGAACGCTCCTTCAGGGCACTCACAGCAGCTGCGGATTGAGCTGCCAGGTGACGTAGCACAGCACGGCGGCAAAGCTCACCCAGGCCAGGTAGGGCAGCAGCAGCGCGCCGGCCAGCGGCCGCTGGCGCCAGAAGGCGAGCAGCGTGGCGACGATCAGCAGCCACAGCAGCACGATGTCGGCGAACGCCAGCGCGCCGCGATGCCAGGCGAAGAACAGCCATGACCACAACGCATTCAGCGTCAGCTGCAGCACGAACAGCGCCAGCGCGACGCGCGCCGGTCGTCCGCCGCGCTGCCGCCACACCAGCCACGCGGCCACGCCCATCAGCGTGTACAGCACGCTCCACACCGGGCCGAACAGCCAGCCCGGCGGCGCCCACGCGGGCTGCATCAGCTGCGCGTAGAAGCTGCGCGCCTGCACCGAGGCCAGCCCGCCCACGGCCGCCGCGGCAAACGCCAGCAGCAGCCACAGCACCAGGCCACCGCCCTGGCGGGCCATCGACATGCGCGTCATCGCGATTGCTCCGCGTGGGTGGAATCGCGCGGCATCAGCGCGTGCGGTAGACCAGCACGTTGCCGCCGCGCGGGTCGCACACGAAGGCGGTGCCGTGGTCGTCATCCGCCACGCAGTGCGAGTGCGCTGCGGCCGGCCAGGTGCCCAGCGGCGTCAGCGTGCCGGCCGCCGCCACGTCGAACACCGTGAGGTTGGCGCTCTTGCCAGCGGGCACGTACAGCCGGTGCAGCGCCGGGCTGTAGCTGATGATGTCGATGCCCGCACCGGCCGGCGCGCTGGCGATCTGCCGACCGCCGTGCGCCACGTCCAGCGTCACCACCTTGCCCTCGGTGCAGCCCACGAACAGGTGCGCGTGCGCCTCATCCAGGGCCAGTCCGCGCGAACCGGTGCAGCTGTTTTTCCAGTGCGCCACCAGTGCGTGGCTGCGCGTGTCGATCGCCACCGTCTCGCTGCCCCACAGGTTGGCGTAGGCGCGGTGCCGCGCCGGATCGAACACCAGCGACTCCGGGCCGCCGGGCACCGCGATGGTGGCGACGGCGGTCAGCGCCGGCGCCGGCTGCCGGCTGAAACGGAACACCTGGATCTGCCTGGCGTGCGGCTCGGTCACCCACACCTCGCTGCCCGCGGCGAGGTAGCGCACGTAGTCCGGCCCGCTGGCCAGCGCGGTGCGGCTGACCACCTTGCGGCTGTGCGCGTCGATCACCACGATCTGGGTGGGTGCGTGGTTGCTGGCGAACAGGTAGCCGTCGCCGTAGTTGACCGAGGTGGTCGCCGCGTCGTGCGGCATCTGGCCGTCCGCTGCGGGCGCAGTCACGCCGGTGATTTCCGAGGTCGCCAGGTTGGCCGGATCGATCAGCAGCAGGCTGCCGGTCTGGCCGGCCGGCACCACGATGCGGTCCAGCGCGGGCACAAACGCGATGTCGTCCAGGTCGACGCCGGCGTGGCCGCCGGGAATCGGCAGGCTGATCGGCGCACGCGGTGCGGCAAGGGCGGCGCTGCTCAGCAGCGCGACGAAAAGCATACCGGCGATGGTCAGTTTCAAGGCACCCACCTGATGATTGAAAAGGCAAGCCGTGGCGCACATCGACGGCGGCGCGCATTCGCGAGGCAGCGCGGGCGCGACACGACCGTGCCAGTCTAACCTCAGTCCGCCGCATCCCGAACCGCGACTTCCTGCCGCCTGCGCGACGGGATTTGCGCCGCACCGCGATGGCCTGGGCCGACGCGCTGATGCCGTCGGCATGACGTGCTCACAGCGGCGCCTGCGCCGCCTCGTGCGCACCGAAGAAGCGCGCGTACAGCAGCAGGTAGGTGGCCTGGAACGCCGCACCAAGCAGGAACGGCAGCACCAGGTAGCCGGCGTGGAACAGCGCGCCGGCCAGCAGCGGTCCGAGCGCGCGCGGCAGCTGCATCGACGCGTTCTGCAGGCTGCTGGCCAGGCCGCGGCGGCCGGCGCCGGTGAGCCCGGCGGCCAGCGCCTGGCGCACGCCGGCGGTGCCCTGGTTGCACGCCGCGCGCAGCGCGTACAGCGCCACCGCCAGCCAGAACCACGGTACCAGCGGCATCAGCAGCAGCAGCGCCAGACCGGTGCCGCGCATCGCCACCACCGCGCGCACCACGCCGATGCGGCGGGCCAGCCGCCCGGCCAGCAGCGAGCCGCTGGCGCCCAGCAGAAAGCCCAGCGCGATGCCCGGCCCGATCGCCGCCAGCCCCAGCTGAAACTTCAGCGCAAACCAGTAGGCGATCAGCGGCCCGACCAGCCCGATGCCGAAACCGTTGAACGCGTTGACCAGCACCAGCCGTCGCAGCAGCTGGTTCTCGCGCTGGCGCGTGGCCGCCGCCGCGGGCGAGCGCAGCGGCGCGGCGGCCGGCGCCGTCGCGCGCGTGGCCAGCAGCAGGCCCAGGCAGATCAGCGAGCCCAGCAGCGGCAGCGCGAACAGCAGGCGATCATCGGCCGGCCGCATCGCATGCCCGGACAGCCACGACGGCAGCGCCGCCAGCAGCGCCCCGCCGGCCATGCCGAGAAAGCCCACCGCCGTGCTCAGGCTGAACACGCCGGCGCGGCGCGCCGTCGGCAGTTCGAGCGCCAGCCATGCCTGCTCGGCCGGCGCGAACGGCCCGGCCGAACCGTTGGCGCCGCGACCGAAGCCGCCCACGATCGCCGCCGCCACCAGCAGCCACGGCGTGCTGGTGAGCAGCGCGATCAGCGCCGCCATCACCTGCACCGTTTCGTAGCCGAGCAGAAAGCCGCGCGGCCCGCGGCGATCGCTGAGCGGCCCCACCACCAGGCTCAGCGCACTGCCCAGCAGCAGCGCGGCCATCAGCACCGCGCCGATGCCAGGGCCGTGCCAGCCCAGCGCGTGCAGGTACAGCGCAAACGCCGCCACCATCGCGCCCTGACCGAAGCTGCGCGCCGCGCGCATGCCGATCAGCAGCCGCACATTGCGCGGCAGCGGCGTGGACAAAGCGCTGGAAACAGAGGGCATCGGCAGGCTGCGGCGCGCGGCAAGGCGACGATGGTAACCGCCCTCGCCGCCGGACCGCGTCAGCCGTCGTGCGCGTAGACGATGAAGCCCGCGTGGGTGGCGACCCGGTCGTACAGCCGGCGCCCGGTCGCGTTGCCGGCGTGCGTCTGCCAATACACGCGCTGCACGCCCGCAGCGGCGGCCTGCGCGTACACGCCCTCGATCAGCGCCCGCCCGATGCCGCGCCCGCGCGCCGCCGGCGCGGTGAACAGGTCCTGCAGGTAGCAGACCGGCTCGATCCGGGTGGTGCTGCGATGGAACAGGTAATGCACCAGCCCCAGCAGCCGCCACTGCTGCTGAGCTACCAGCGCGAACACCGGCTCGTGCGGATCGAAGAAGCGCTGCCACGTGGTGCGCGTGATCTCCGGCGCCAGCGCCGTCTCGCCGTGCCGCCCGTAGAACGCGTTGTAGCCGTCCCACAGCGGCTGCCAGGCGGGGAGATCCGCCGCTTCCAGCGGACGCACGTGAACCGTTTCAGGCATGGCGGAGCTCCGTCGCAAACCCCAAGCATAGCGAGGCGTGCGGCGCGATGCTTCGAACCAGGCAGCGGCGTCAGTCGATCATCGCGGGCGCGCTCAGGTCGCCATCTCAAGTCGCGTCATGGACTGCATTCGCCTCGGCCAGGCGCGGTTTCGCAAAGGCCATCGCGCGGCGATCGCGCCAGCGCAGGCACGGGCGCTCGACGCCGTAGTGCAGCGCCGCGCCCAGCAGCAGTATCGCCAGTGTGTAGATGGCGAAGGCAAGCACGCCGTGGTCCCGCAGCGGCACGGCCAGTTTCACCTGCACCAGATGCAGGGCAATCTTGTGGCTGAGGTAGAGACTGTAGGAAATCGCCGCGAGCCAGCCCGCGCCCGGCACCCGCCAGCGGCCGATCAGGCTGCGGCGATCGGCAGCAGCAAACACCAGCAGGCCGAAGCCGAACGACAGCAGCGGCCAGCCGAGCGCATTGGCGAGCAGCCCGGTGCGATCGCGGAACAGCCACAGCGCCACACACGATACCGCCAAGCCACCGAGCAGCAGCTTGTTCGCATGCATCTGCAAGCGGGTCCAGGCGCATGGCCGATAGACCCGCAACGTCGCCAGCATCACGCCCATCAGCAGGCCGTCCAGTCGCATCCAGCTGGGGAAATAGATGTCCTCGACAAACCAGTTGCGCGGCGGATCGAGCGCCGTATCGTGCAGCCACACCGCGCTGCGCAGGGCGATGCCGAACACCACGATGCCCGCGCAGGTGGCAGCGAATTTCAGCGCCGACGGCCGCCGCGTCAGCCACCACGCCAGCAGCGGAAAGAGCAGATAGAAATGCTCCTCCACGCACAGCGACCACGCGTGCGAGAACGCCTGGTTGTGGTCGTAGTCGATCAGCAGGTTCAGCGTGAACGTGGCGAACTGCCACCATGGCTGCAACCCCGGCGCCTCCCGCAGCGCGGGGAAGCCCGTGTATAGCGCAAGCACCACGGCAAACGCCGGCAGGATTCGCCAGGCGCGACGCGCGTAGAAGCCGCCGAACGACAGCCGCTCGCCGCGCTGCAGCGGCCGCAGCACCTGTGTACCGATCAGAAAGCCGCTGAGCACGAAGAAGATGTCCACGCCCATCCAGCCGCAGCCTGAGAGCCAGCCGAAGCCAACGCCGAGCCCGAACAGGGCGTAGGCATGGAACAGCATCACCCACACGATGGCGATGGCACGCAGCAGGTCGAGGCCGGGGAGGCGGTTCATGAACGTCCTGTCGCGGCGGCAGATGTCGTCCGGCTCTGAGCGCTCGTCTTCAAGACCGAGTTCCTAGCGGCCGTGGAGCCGAACGGCGGTGTCGTAGGCGCCGTTGATCTCTTTGGAGCGCGCTTCGGCGAGTCTGCGGATGTCCTCACCGAGTTTGGCCACCTTGTCGGGGTGGTACTGGGCGATCTGCAAGCGGTAGGCGTGCTCGATCTCTTCCAGGCTGGCCG
>JAJXTX010000160.1 GCA_021783385.1 Pseudomonadota bacterium | reverse complement strand
GGCGCGACTCGGACGCGGCGCGGCCGGCGCGGCGGCACGCTGAACCGGGCGACTGGCCGCAGCCGGTGCTGGCGCCGCGGCCGCGGCCGCGGGCGGCGCGACGCTGGTGGCCGGGTGGCTTCCGGGCGGATCGAGCAGGATCGCGAACTCGCGCACGCTGGTGCCGGCCCTGTCCTTCACCTGCAGCAGCAGGTCAAGGTAAGGGTCGTCCACCGACACGCTGCTGGTGATGCGGATCACCGACTGGCCGCCGGCGGTTTTCGCGACACTGAAATGCAGCGGGATGGTCGTGCGCCCGCCGACGATCCCGGCCCGGGCGAAATCCTCGTTCGACGCCAGCTGCACGGTGAGATTCTGCAGCTCCGCCGGATTGGCGGGGTGCAGCGGGATCTCCGCCAGCAGTGGCTCCCCCAAGCTCGATTTGACCTGCACCTGACCGAGATCCAGCGCCATCGCATGGCTGCTGCCCAGGGCCAGCGCCAGCAGCATCGACAACTTCAACGAACGATTCATCACGTGCTCCCCCGAACGATCATGGCGCCATGCATGGTGTCGCCGCCGCAGGCGGCTACTGTTCCAAACGAAGTGTCACTTTAGTCAGATGCAGCCCAATCAACAATAGCGGCCGCGAATACTTGCAGCGCATTGCTACGGCAGGTTCTCATGGCTGCGGCGTTTTTGCCCCGCGCTGTGCCGGGCTGCCACCGAGCAGCGCCTGCAACTGGTGCTGCAGTTCGGCGATCTGGCGGTCCTGCTCGCGCAGGCGCTCGCTGGCCTGCCGGCTTTGCGTCTGCTGCCGGGCGATAGCGCGCTGCAGCCGCTGCACCTCGGCCTGGTGCTGCGCCACGCGATGGTCACTACGCACCAGCGACGCCCGCACCGAGGTGGCACCGGACGGCGGTGCGGACCAGGCGCGAGTGACCCCGACCAGCGCAGCCAGCAGCAGGCCAACCTGCCCAAGCCGCTGCGCCGTCGACACTACAGATAGTCCTGGATCAGCAGCTCGGCGATCTGCACCGCATTCAGCGCTGCGCCCTTGCGGATATTGTCCGAGACGATCCACAGATCCAGTCCGTGCTCGTGCGAGATGTCCTCGCGGATGCGCCCCACATAAACGGCATCGTTGCCAGCCGCCTCGCCCACCGGCGTCGGGTAGCCTCCGGGCTTGCGCTCGTCGATCAGCACCACGCCGGGCGCCTGGCGCAGCAGCTCGCGCGCCTGCTCGGCGGTGATCTTCTCGCTGGTCTCGATGTGCACCGCCTCGGAGTGGCCGTAGAACACCGGCACGCGCACCGCGGTCGGATTGACCTGGATCGACTCGTCTTCGAGGATCTTGCGGGTTTCCCACACCAGCTTCATCTCTTCCTTCGTGTAACCGTTGGGCTGGAAGTCGTCGATCTGCGGAATCACATTGAACGCGATCTGCGCGGGGAATTTCTTGCCCGGTTCCACGCTTTGGAAATTCAGCAGCGCCGCCGTCTGCTTGCCCAGCTCCTCCATGCCCGAGCGACCCGCGCCGGAAACCGACTGGTAGGTGGCCACGTTGATTCGCTCGATCTGCACCGCGCGGTGGATCGGCGCCAGCGCCACCAGCATCTGCATGGTCGAGCAGTTCGGGTTGGCAATGATGCCGCGCCGGGTGTACTGCGCGATCGCGTGCGGGTTGACCTCGCTGATCACCAGCGGGATGTCGTCCTGGTAGCGGAACTCGGAGGTGTTGTCGATCACCACCGCGCCCGCCGCCGCAGCCCGCGGCGCATGTTCGCGGCTGACCGAACCGCCGGCCGAGAAGAAGGCGATGTCCACACCGGTGAAATCGTAGGTCTCCAGCAGCTGCACGGTGACCTGCTGGCCGTCGAAGGAGACTTTGCCGCCAGCCGAACGCTCGCTCGCCAGCGGCACCAGCTCGCTGACCGGAAATTCGCGTTCGGCGAGGATCGCCAGCAGGGTTTCGCCGACCGCTCCGGTGGCGCCGACCATGGCGATCTTGTAACTGCTCTTCAGGCTCATGCAGGTTGCTCTGGGTTCAAAGGTGAGGGAATTGTGCCGGCCGCGGCCAGCACGACGGGGTTGAGGATCGTCGGTGGCCGTCCGGCGTGCGGGCCATGGCCGAACAGTGCCAGCACATTGTCCACCGCCAGTGCGGTCATGGCGCGACGGGTAGCGTGACTGGCGCTGGCGATATGCGGGCTGAGCAGCACATTGTCGAGCGCCAGCAGCGCCGGATGCACCTGCGGCTCGCCCTCGAACACGTCGAGCGCCGCCGCGGCCAGGCCACCACTGGCCAGCGCGGCAGCCAGCGCCGCATCGTCGACGATACCGCCGCGGGCCACGTTCACCAGCACCGCCGTCGGTTTCATCTGCGCCAGTTCGGGCGCACCGATGGCGTGCCGGCTCTGCGCGGTCAACGGCAGCACCAGCACCAGAAAATCGGAGGCTGCCAGCAGCTGCGGCTTGTCCACGTAGCGCGCCTGGCATGCGTGTTCCAGCGACGCCGGCAGCGGCGAGCGGTTGTGGTAGATCACGTCCATGCCGAAGCCCACCGCGCGGCGCGCGATCGCCTGGCCGATGCGGCCCATGCCCAGGATGCCCAGCGTGCGGCCGCGCACATCCATGCCCAGCCAGCCGGTGAACTCGGTGGCGTGCCAGTGGCCGGCGCGCAGCCAGCGCTCGGCGGCACCGATGTGGCGCGCCGCGCCGAGCAGCATCGCCCAGGCGTAGTCGGCCACGCCCTCGTTCAGCACGTCGGCGGTGTTGGAGACGGCAATGCCCGCTGCAGTGAGCGCAGCGACATCGAGATTGTCGTAACCCACGCCGAGATTGGCGACGATCCGCAGCCGCGGCGCGCCGGCGATTTCCGCGGCACCGACGTGCTCCTTCAGGCCGACGATGGCGGCATCCTGATCGGCCAGCCTGGCCGCCAGTTCGGCCGGTGAAAAGTGGACCTCCTGCGGCTCGCTGGTCACCACGAAATGCTCGTCGAGACGGGCGATGATCTCGGGAAAGGTGGGTCGCGAGACCCAGACCCTGGGTTTGCCGATCATGCGCACACTCCGCGTCTCAACGACTGTACTGACCGGGAATCCGCGGCGCGACCGTGCCGACGTCGCCGCACTGCGCGCGATGGCGCAGGGCGTGGTCGATCAGCACCAGCGCCATCATCGCCTCGGCGATCGGGGTGGCGCGGATGCCGACGCAGGGATCGTGGCGGCCCTTGGTCACCACCTCGGTCGGCGCGCCCGCCAGGTTTACGCTGTGGCCGGGAATCAGGATGCTGGAGGTGGGTTTCAGCACGATCGAGGCGGTCACCGGCTGGCCGCTGCTGATGCCGCCCAGGATGCCGCCAGCATGGTTGGAGGCGAAGCCGTCCATGCTCATCTCGTCGCGATGCTGGCTGCCGCGCTGGCCGACCGAGGCGAAGCCGTCGCCGATCTCCACTCCCTTGACTGCGTTGATCGACATCAGCGCGCTGGCCAGGTCGCTGTCGAGCTTGCCGTAGATCGGCTCGCCCCAGCCCGGCGGCACGCCGTCGGCCACCACGCTGACGCGCGCACCGACCGAGTCGCCGGATTTGCGCAGGGCGTTGATGTAGTTCTCCAGCGCCGGCACCTGCGCCGCATCGGGCCAGAAAAACGGGTTCTGCTCCACCGCGTCCCAGTCGAACGCGTCCGGCGTGAGCTCGCCGATCTGCGCCAGGTGGCCGCGCACGCGCACGCCGTGACGCTCGGCCAGCCACTTCTTGGCGATCACCGCGGCGGCCACCCGCATGGTGGTCTCGCGCGCCGAGGAACGCCCACCGCCGCGCGGGTCGCGGATGCCGTATTTCTGCCAGTAGGTGTAGTCGGCGTGACCGGGGCGGAAGGTCTGCTCGATCTCGCCGTAGTCCTTGCTGCGCTGGTCGGTGTTGCGGATCAGCAGGGCGATCGG
This sequence comes from Pseudomonadota bacterium, assembly GCA_021783385.1. Taxonomy (GTDB): domain Bacteria; phylum Pseudomonadota; class Gammaproteobacteria; order Xanthomonadales; family Rhodanobacteraceae; genus Rhodanobacter. The sequence continues at coordinate 2,126 of JAJXTX010000160.1, read as the reverse complement.
CGTGCCGGTGGTCCGGCCCTGATAGACGCCCGAGAGGATTTCCACCTCGTCCGCCTCGTGCCGCTGCGAGGTATAGCGGCTGCGCCCGGTGGCGCGACGGTCGAGGTCGGCGCGGAACTCCTCCGCCGCGATCGGCAGCCCCGGCGGGCAGCCGTCGATCACGCAGCCGATCGCCGGGCCGTGGCTTTCGCCAAACGTGGTGACGGTGAAGAGCTTGCCGAAGGAATTGCTGGACACGGTTTGGACGTCTGCAGGAAATCGCTACAGCTTAACCGCGATGGCGCTCCGATGCGTGGCGCAGCCGCCACTCGCGCTCGAGCATGGCGAAGATCACGTCGTCGACCCAGCCCGCGCCGGCCGGCAGGCTCTCGACGAAGTGCGCCTCGCGGCGCATGCCGATGCCGGCCAGCAGCGTCATGCAGGGCTGGTTGCGCGGGTCCACCGAGGCGATCACGCGGTGCTTGCGCAGGCCCTCGAAGATCCAGCCGAGCGTCGCCCGCAGCGCCTCGGCGGCCAACCCCTGACGCTGCTGCGCCGGCGCCAGGCTGATGCCCAGCTCGACCGTGGCCGGCGCCTCGGCCAGGAAGTGCAGGCCCAGGTCGCCAACCAGTTGGCCCGAATCGCGGCGGCGGATGGCGCGCTGAAACCAGCTGCCGGGCGTGTCCGGCGCCACCGCCGCGCAGCGCTCGATGAAGCGGCGCGTCTCGTCCAGCGACGCCGGGCACCAGCCCTGATAGCAGCTCACGGCGGGGTCGGCGCGATAGTGATACAGCGCCGCCGCATCCTCGTCGCGCAGCGCATCCAGAAGCAGTCGCGGCGTGTGCAGCGTGACCATCGCGTCAGACATCGGTCCGGCGCCCGGCGTCAGGCCGCGCGACGATCCGCCGCGGCACGGATCGCGGCGGCATGTTCGACCAGCTCGCGTCGCTCCAGCGCGAACACGCCCATCGCGCCGACCTTGAACTCGATCCACACGAACGGCACCGTCGGCAGCAGCGCGGCCAGCGCGTGCTCGCTCTCGCCCACCTCGACGATCAGCAGGCCGTCGTCGGTCAGATGCTCGGCGGCCTCGGCCAGCAGGCGCAGGCACAGGTCGAGGCCGTCGGCGCCGGAGGTGAGGCCGAGCTTCGGCTCGTGCCGGTATTCGCCCGGCAGCGCGGCGTATTCGTCGTCGGTGACGTACGGCGGGTTCGACACGATCAGGTCGTAGCGGCGCCCCTGCAGGCCGGCGAACAGGTCGGACTGGATCGCCTCGACGCGGCCCTCGACGTGCTGGAACGCGATGTTCTCGCGCGCCAGCGTGAGCGCCTCGGCGCTGATGTCGGCGATGTCGACCTGCCAGTCGGGGTTGTACTCGGCCATGGCGATGCCGATGCAGCCGGAGCCGGTGCACAGGTCCAGCGCGCGTTCGATCTGGCGCTCGTCCAGCCACGGCGCGAAGCCCGACTCGATCAGCTCGGCGATCGGCGAGCGCGGCACCAGCGCGCGGCGGTCGCTTTTGAACTTCAGCCCGGCGAACCAGGTTTCACCGACCAGGTAGGCCACCGGCAGCCGCTCGCTCACGCGGCGTTCGATCAGCTCCAGCACATGCGCGCGCTCGGCCATGGTGAGCCGGCCGGCACCGTAGGCCGGCGGGATGTCCGGCGGCAGGTGCAGGCTGGCCAGCACCAGGTGGGTGGCCTCGTCGATCGGGTTGTCGTGGCTGTGGCCGAAAGTGAGCCCGGCGGCCGAGAAGCGGCTGGCGCCGTAACGGATGAAGTCGATGATGGAGGCGAGTTCGGCGGTCACGGAGAATCCTGGCAGGCGCGGCGGTACGGCCGGCAAGTATAAGGCGCGCGGTGCCGGCCACCGGACTGGGCAGGGCCGGCTTCCCTATACTGGGCGGATGACTTTCAACGTACTGCTGCAATACATCCTGCCGCACCGCGCGCTGTCGCGGGTGGTGTACTGGGCCACGCGCTGGCGCTTCGCGCCGTGGAAGAACTGGCTGATCGGCACGATCGTGCGCAACTACGCAGTCGACATGAGCGAGGCGGCGCAGCCGGACGCGCGGGCGTATCCGCACTTCAACGCGTTCTTCACCCGCGCGCTGCGGCCCGATGCGCGGCCTGCCGACACCGACCCGG
>JAJXTX010000159.1 GCA_021783385.1 Pseudomonadota bacterium | reverse complement strand
CACCAGCACCGTCATGCGCGACTCACGGACCGTCCTGCAGCCGCGCCGTGAGGTCGATCACGCGCGGATGATTCGGCGCCAGCTTGCGCGCATGCGCCAGCGACTGCGCCGCGTCGATGCGGTCGCCACGGGCCAGCTGCCGATCGGCCTCGTCCAGCCACGCCGTGGCCATGCGGTCGCTCAGCGCCGGCAGCGCGGCGTCACCCGGGGACAGCGCGGCCAGGTTGCCCAGCATCGCGTCAGCCTGCGCCAGCTGGCGATTCGCCAGCGCCTGGTTGAACAGCCGCTCGACCTGCGCCGGCAACGCCTGCATGCCCTGCAGCGCCGCCGCGTTGTTGCCGTCGATGGCCAGTGCGTTGCGATAGAGGTCGTACGCGCAGTCGCCCGGTGGCAGCATGATGTCGCCACGTCGGGTGGCCGCCTGCGCGCGCTGCACCAGCTGCGCCACCGTGGCGGCCTGCTGCGGCGACAGCGTGCCGACCGTCGCGCTGGCCAGCGGCGCGGACGGCGCGGCGGCGGACCGCGCCGACCGGGCGAGCAGGCTCGCCAGGCGCGCCCGCGCCGCCGCCAGATCGGCCGACTGCGGCGCCAGCTCGGCGGCCTGGTCGAGCAGGCTGCCGGCCTGCGCCGTGTCGCCGGCATCCAGCGCGGCATGCGCCTGCACAGTCAGCGCCTGCGCCACCTTGCCGAGCCCGGCCCGGGCCTGCGGATTTTCCGGATCGAGCGCCAGCGCCGCCTTGAAATGGGCCAGCGCGGTATCGCTGCCGGGGCCGGCGATACGGCCGGCGCGCAGCGCCTCCAGACCCTGCGCCAGCGCCGCGCTGAGCGCGCCGCTGTCCTGCTTGTGCGCGCGCGCCTGCGCGGCACGCAGCGCCGGCAGCGCGCCGTTGTTTGGCTGCAGGGCGGCGAGCTGTTCGATGCTGGCATCCGCCGTGGGCAGGTCGTTGGCATCCAGCGCCTGGCGTGCCCTGGCGGCCAGCGCGTCGCCGACCTGGTCCATGCCGTGCGCCGCCACCGCGTTGCCCGGCTCGGCCTGCAGCACGCGCCGGTACAGCGTGCCGGCGCCCTGCTCGCCATCCAGCTTGCCCGCGGCCAGCGCCTGCTGCGCCTGATCGATCAGGTCCACCGTCTTCACCTTGGCGACGCGCGCGACGCTGATCGCATGATCGAGCCGGTCGATGTCGCGGCCGCCGCCGAGCAGCTCGCGCGCCAGCGCGGCCTGCTGCGTGGCCTGGTCGAGCCGGCCGGCCTGCAGCGCCGCATCGGCCTGCGCCAGTTCGGCCTGGCCGACCTGCTGCAGGCCGCGGCGGGCGCGGTCGTTGTCCGGCTCCAGCGCGATCGCGGCCTGGAAAAGTTCGCGCGCGCTGGTGCCGTCATGGCCGTCCAGATGGCCAGCCTGCAGCGCCTGCTGCGCGCGTCCCAGCACGTCGTTGAACTCGGTGCGCGGCAGCAGCGCGCGCAGGCGGTTCTGGCCCAGCCAGAGCGAGGTCGCCGCGCCGATCAGCAGCAACAGCAGCAGCGGGATCAGCCAGCCGCGCCGGCGCCGGCGCATCGGCGGCTGCGCCGCACTGCCGGGCCCGCGCCGCGGTTCCACGGTGACCTGCGGCAGGCCGTCGGCCTCGGCAGGCCGGCGCACGTCCAGATGATCGAGGTCACCCAGCGTGGGCTCGGTGCGCACGTGGAAATCCACATCCTGCTCGCCGCGGTGTCCGCTCATGTCTGTGCTGGCTGTGAAGGCGTCCGCTGCAGCTTAGCATCGCGCCGCGAGCGCACTCCGCGTCGCAAAAACGGGCGTTCAGCTTGACGCGACGTGCCGGCAGGGCATGGATCAGCCGACGCCGACCCGCCGCACGTCGACCACGTTGGGCAGCGCCAGCAGTTTGCCGAACAGCGTCGACAGCTGCTCGAAATCGCGCACGCGCAGGGTGAAGCGCATGTCCACTTCGCCGGTGCGCGCGAGCAGGCGGCTGGACGACGCGATGATGTGGGTGCCGGCGTTGCTGATCAGGCCGGTGACGTCCTTTTGCAGCCCCTTGCGGTCGTAGCCGCGCAGCTCGATGTCGACCTCGTAGGCCTGACTGGCAGCGTTGCCCCAGCTCACCTCGATCACCCGCTCCGGGTCGCGCCGCGCCAGCCGCGCCAGGCTGGCGCAGTCGGCGCGGTGCACCGAAACGCCGCGGCCCTTGGTGATGAAGCCGCGCACCGCATCGCCAGGCAGCGGCTGGCAGCAGCGCGCCAGCGTGGTCAGCAGGTTGCCGATGCCCTCGATGCTGAGCGTGCTGTGGTCGAGCGTGGCCGGCCGCGCGCTGGCGACTGGTGTCGATGGCGGCGGTGCCGGTGGCAGTGCGGCTTCCTGCAGCACACGGGCGACCTGACCGGGGGTGAGTTCGCCCAGCGCCAGCGCCACCAGCAGCTCATCGTGATTCTTCAGGTGAAAGTGCGCCGGCAGCTTGGCCACCTCGGCGGTGGGCAGCGCCAGCCGCTTCAGCTCGCGCTCGAACATGGCGCGCCCCACCGCCACGTTGGCGTCGTGCGCGATGCGCCGAAACCACCCGCGCACCTTGTCGCGCGCGCGCGCCGTATGCAGGTAGCCGTGATGCGGCGACAGCCAGTCGCGGCTGGGCTCGGCCACCTTGGCGGTGAGGATTTCCACACGGTCGCCGCTCTGCGGCTGGTGCGTCAGCGGCACGATGCGGCCGTTGACCTTGGCGCCGCGGCAGCGATGGCCGACCTCGGTATGCACGTGGTAGGCGAAATCCAACACGGTGGCGCCGCGCGCCAGGTCGAAGATCTCGCCCTTGGGCGTGAGCAGGTAGACGCGGTCTTCCAGCAGCTCGGTGTGCAGGTCGGCGGCCAGTCCGCTGTCGTCGCCGCGCGGCTCCAGCAGCTTGCGCATCCAGGCGATCTTGGCCTCGAATTCGGCGTCGCCACTGCCGCCCTCCTTGTAGCGCCAGTGCGCCGCCACGCCCAGCTCGTTGGCGCGATGCATGGCGTGGGTGCGGATCTGCACTTCCAGCGTCTTGCCGGCCGGCCCCAGCACGGCGGTGTGCAACGAGCGGTAGCCGTTCGGCTTGGGCCGCGCGATGTAGTCGTCGAACTCGCCCGGCAGGTGCGGCCAGCGCGCGTGCACCACGCCGAGCGCGCCGTAGCAGTCGGCCACGCTGTCGACCAGGATGCGCACCGCGCGGATGTCGTACAGGTCGGAAAAATCCAGCGCCTTGCGCTGCATCTTTTTCCAGATCGAATAGATGTGCTTGGGCCGCCCGGCCAGCTCGGCGCGGATGCCGGCCGCGGTCAGCGCCTGCTGCAGCTCGCCGAGCGAATCGCGGATGAAGCCCTCGCGGTCGGCGCGGCGCTCGTCCAGCAGCTGCGCGATGCGGCGGTAGGTATCCGGCTGCAGGAAGCGGAAGGCCAGATCCTCCAGCTCCCACTTCAGCTGCCAGATGCCGAGCCGGTTGGCCAGCGGCGCGTGGATGTCGCGCGTGAGCCGTGCCAGCGCAGCGGCCTGTTCGGGCGGCGCACTCGCCAGCGAGCGCATCCGCGCCAGCTGCCGCGCCAGCAGCACGAACACCACGCGCAGGTCACGCACGATCGCCAGCAGCAGCCGGCGCAGACCCTCGGCGGCGGCGCTCTGTGGCGCGTGCTGGGCGTGCAGCGCCCACACCTGCTCGGCCGCCTGCTGGCCCGCCACCAGCCGCTGCAGCTCGGCCGGCAGGCGCGGCGCCTGGGTCGCCCACAGCGCGGGGTCGACGCAGGCCAGTTCGAACCACAGCGCGGCGGCCTGGGTCTGCGCGTCGCAGCCGAGCATCTCCAGCAGGTCGAGCACGTCGCAGCACTCGGTCTGGTTCACCGGCTGCTGCACACACGCCTGCAGCGCTTCGATCAGCACCGGCGCACGCGGGCCGGCGCGATCGCGCCACAGCAGCAGGCTGGAGGATGGGTCGACGTGAGCCATGAGGCGGAGGTCCGGTGCAGGCTGTCATCTTAGCCGCAGCGCAGACGCGCCGACCGGCCGCCACGACGCTTGGCGTGAAAGCGCCCGGCGCGCAGAATCGGCGCCTGCCCCCGATTGCCCGAGAGGATGCCTGCATGACAACCCGCCCACGCCACCCCACCCTGCTGTCGCTGCTGCTGCCCGCGCTGCTGGCCCTGCTGTGCGGGCGGCCGGCGCAGGCCCAGCAGGTCGCCGGGCTGCAGCAGCGCATGAGCGCCAGCGAGTTCAAGGCTGCCGGCCTGGACAAGCTGTCGCCGCAGGAGCTGGCCAATCTCGACCGCTGGCTGGCCGGTCACGGCAAGGTCGTCACCAGGGTGGTCAGCACCAGCGGCAAGCCGGTGTTCTATACCGACGAGAGCAAGCGTCGGCCGATCAACGCGCACATCGTCGGTCATTTCGGCGGCTGGAGCGGGCACAACCTGGTCACGCTGGACAACGGCCAGCAGTGGCAGCAGATCGGCAGCGATCAGCCGTACTGCGGCGCGTCGGACAACCCGGTGGCGAAAATCAAGCCCAGCCTGTTCGGCAACTGGCTGATGTACGTGAACGGCTGCAACGACAGCGTGCACGTGCGCCGCCAGCGCTGATCGTTCTCAGCGCAGCGCCTCGATGGCCCGCGCCAGCCGCTTGGCCGAGACCGGCTCGGCGGTCTTCAGCTCCTGCGCAAACAGCGAGACGCGCCACTCCTCGATCAGCCAGCGCAGCTCGTCCAGCCCCACGTGTCCGGCGGCGCGCTGGCGCAGATACTCGCGCCAGTACGGCAGCACCTGCAGCAGCCGCTGCTGGTCTTTCGCCGGGTCCTGGCGCAGGCGCTCGCCGCGCAGGCGCATCGCCCGCAGATAGCGCGGCAGCTGCGCCAGCCGCGCGCGCGGCAGCTCGCGCGCGAAGCCGGCGGCCAGCAGCGCATCGAGCTGCTCGGCGAGGTCGTCGTAGCTGGCACGGGCAAACCCCAGCAGCGGCGGCTGCAGCCAGGGCCGCAGTTCGGCCTGCGCCTCGATCACCGGCTCGACCAGCTTGAGCCGTTCCACCGCCGCGCCGAACAGCTCGCGCGCCGCCAGCGCCTGCAGCGCCTCGAACGCGCCGGCGCTGCGCACCTGCAGCTCGTGCTGCTGCAGCAGGTCATCGAAGCCGCCTTCGACCAGGTCCTCGCGCAGCCCGTCGATGCTGCCCAGCGCCGCGTACTTCAGCGCCAGCGGACCGTGGATCGGCAGCCGCCGGCGCGCCTGCTTGAGCTCGCTGGCCAGCGCATTGCGCAGCAGCCGCACCACGCCCTCGCGGTGCGCCGCGAGCGCCTCGTCGCGGTGCTCGAACACGCGCAACGCCACCGTCTCGCCAAGGTCGACCAGCGCCGGAAACGCCAGCAGGCCGCCGTCCGCGCGCAGCTGTTCGGGGATCTCCGCAAAGTCCCAGCTGGCGACCTCGGCGCGGCTCAGCTCGATCTCGGTCTTGCGCGAAAACGCCTCGCGCGCGCGACCCTCCCACTGCCCGCGCAGTGCGCCCAGATCGCGACCGGCGCCCAGCGTGGCGCCGCCCTCGTCGTGCAGGCGATAGCGCATCAGCAGATGTGCCGGCAGCGCCACCGCGTCGAACTCGGCCGCGCCCACCTCGACGCCGGTGGCACGGCGCAGGAAGGCCGCCAGCGCCCAAGCCAGCGGTTCGTCGCGCGCCGGCTCCGCCGCCACGAACGCGCGCGCGAAATCCGGCGCCGGCACGAAATTGCGGCGCAGCGCCTTGGGCAGGCCGCGGATCAGCTCGGCCACCTTGTCGACCAGCAGGCCCGGCACCAGCCATTCGCAGCGCGCCGCCGGCAGCGCGTTGAGCATCGCCAGCGGCAGTTGCAGCGTCACGCCGTCGGCCTCGTCGCCGGGCAGGAAGCGGTACTCCAGCCGGTAGCGCTGCGCGGCAATCGGCAGGTATTCCGGAAACGCCTTCGGATCGAGCCCGGCGCCGCCGGCCAGCACGTCGTCCAGCGACCAGCGCAGCGCGGCCTGCTCGGCCGGGCGCGCCGCACGATACCAGGCGTCCAGCCCGCGGCTGCTGGCGATCGCCTGCGGCAGCTTGCCCTCGAAAAACGCCACCA
>JAJXTX010000158.1 GCA_021783385.1 Pseudomonadota bacterium | reverse complement strand
CAGATCGTTTGCAATCTGCTCGCCGACGCATCGAAGTACGCGCCCGAGGGTAGCCAGATCATGCTGCAGCTGGAGACGACCGAGGAGTCGGCGGTGATCACGCTGAGCGATGACGGGATCGACACCAGCGGCGGCATGCTTTCGCAGGACACCCATGCGATCGGCTTCAACGGCACAGCGCTGAGCATTGGGCTGACCGTGGTGCGCGAGCTGGTCGAGGCGCACGGCGGCAGCTTGGTGGCCAGCGGCGGCGACGCCGACAGCGGCAACCGGTTTGTGGTGACCCTGCCGCTGGCGCAGACGGACGGGCCGCCGCCCGCTTAGGCTGGCGGTCGGGGCGGCGCGGCGCAGGCCCTGGTGGCGGCTGCGCAGCTGCGAAAATTCACCACGCTGGCGTAAAGCCATCCCGATGCCGGCGCGCCGCGCTTTTACGGCGCGGTCACGGCGCACTGGGCAGGCTTGAAAAAAAGTGGTCCGCGAGTCGCCCGTCATGATCATTTTCGATGTTCCCTTTGCGCGATCGCTCAATGGCACCTGGCTGGTGAACGTCAGCAATGACGGCTACCGCGAATTCAAGAGCCGGCAGGACGCACTCTGGTTCGCCATCCACCGGGCGCGCAAGGCGCAACAGGATGGCGCCGAGGCGCTGATCAATGTGGAAGGCATCGACGGCCACTGGCGGCTGTTCGACCATCACGCGAAAGGCGTCGCCTAGCCGCACGCTCGCGCGGCATGGTCAGCTCGCCGGACGACCTGGCGCCGGGTCGCCCTGCGTCGGGTCCGGCGCGGGGCGCCGCAGCTCGTTCACCTGCAGCACCTGCGCGATGCGCGTGCCGTCCCAGCGGTAGATCAGGTGCTGCGCCTGCACGCACGGCGCCACCACGTCGGGGTAGAACGCGGCGAGGCATTCGCCGCCGCGGTGGCGCACGCTGTCGTAGACCAGCCCGTTCGAGTCGACCGCACGCAGCGCGCGCGCCAGCGCAATGCTGGCCACGTAGCTGTCGGGGTCATGCGCCGCCGGCCAGCCGCCGCGCAGATCGTGCAGCCTGCTGTCGAGGCTGGTCCGGTAGCAGCGCATGGACAGCTCGCAGGCCGGTTCGGCGGTGGCGGCGAGAAAGCGCTGGCGGTGATGGACGGTTTCCTCCACCGCGGTGGCCACGCTGCGAGCGGCGTAGAACACGCCCCAGCTGCCGTCGGAGAAGCGGCTGCCCTGCGGGTTGAGATGGGTGAACGCGGCCATCACCGGGGTCGAGCCCGGGCCGCTGAGGCGCCGCCCGCTGGGCACGCGCTTGAGCGCGCCGATCTCCTCGCGCAGGCGCGGGTTGGTCAGCGCCTCGAGCGCGAACACCGCGTCGAGATCGGCCGGATCAGCGATGCGGTCGAACAGGCCCACCGGCGGAAATCGGCTGGGCACGATGCGCCAGGCGTGGCTCCAGCGGATGCGTTTGAGCGGCGGCGTGGCGGCAGGCATCGGAAGTCCAGTGGACCCACACAGGGCATGGCGAGGGCGGCATTCGCCTTGGTGGACGTTATCGCCCCGCCTTCGACGGCGCGCTGTCGCGCAACAAAATGGCCGCGGGGCGGCTATTCGCCTGCGTAGGGCGGGCACCGCCCGCCGGCTTCTATCCGTGCTGCATGTATAGAGCGGCGGGCAGTGCCCGCCCTACAAAAGCGCTCCTCAGCCCTTTCGATCCATCGGTTGCGTGATGTTTGATGAGAGCGACTTCAACCGCGCTGCGCATCCAGATACTGGCGCACGACATACAGATCGGCGACGTTGCCCGACAGCATGCGCTCCAGCGCGGAGTGGCCGCCGAACAGCGGCGACTGGTTCGGCTTGTGCAGCCACGCGTCGGCCTGCGCCGGATCGGGAAACAGGATCTGCAGCGACTTCCAGATGCCGAGCAGGTAGCTGATCCGCTCGAGCGTATCGCGGCCCAGCGCGCCATCGCGCTGGCGCTTCCACTTGTAGAAGGTCGACTCCGGCGGATCGCCCAGCAGCCGGCGCTGGTCGGCGATGCGCAGCTGCCACGCGTCGGCCAGCCGGAAGAAGCTGCGCAGTGCCGGAGCAGCAAGCGCATCCGGTGGTGCCGTGTAACGTGGTGCGCCTTCGGCGATGCGGGTGGGGCGGGCAGTCATGACGCGCGACTCTCCCTGTAAAGTTACACGTAATATTACTTTATTTGTGCAGCAGCTGCCAGCAGCTCGCCACGCTCAGCCGGAAGGCTTCGTCGAGGCCCGCTTCCGCTTCGCGCAAGCGCAGCCGTAGTCCGGCTCCGGGCCGCCCTCGGCGATGAAGCGGTCGATGCGCTGCTGCAGCACCGGCAGCGGCACCGAGCCGATCTGCAGCACGGTGTCGTGAAAGTGGCGCAGGTTGAACTTCGGCCCCAGCGCCTGTTCCGCCTTGCTGCGCAGCTCGCGGATCTTCAGGTAGCCGAGCTCGTACGACAGCGCCTGTCCCGGCCAGCTGATGTAGCGGTCCACCTCGTTGGCGATTTCGCGCTCGGACAGCGCGGTGTTGGCGCTGAGATAGTCGATCGACTGCTGCCGCGTCCAGCCCAGGTGATGGATGCCGGTATCGACCACCAGCCGGCAGGCGCGCCACATCTGGTAGCTGAGAAAACCGAACTGCTGGTACGGCGTCTGGTAGATGCCCATGGCATTGCCGAGGTATTCCGAGTACAGCGCCCAGCCCTCGCCATAGGCGGAGATGTAGCTGTCGCGGCGGAACGCAGGCTGGCTGCGATCCTCCGCGGCCAGCTCCAGCTGCAGCGCGTGGCCGGGATACGACTCGTGCAGGGTCAGCGCGGGCAGGTTGTAGAGCGGCCGCGACTTCAGGTCGTAGGTGTTGACCAGATAGACGTCCGGGCCGCCGCGGCCGGAGGTGTAGTACGGGGCGATGGCCGCGGGCACCGGCTCTATGGTGAAGCGCGCGCGCGGCAGGTGACCGAAGAATTTCGCCAGCTGACCGTCCACTTCCTTGGCCACCCAGGCGCTGCGGTCAAGCAGCTCCTGCGGCGTCCTGGCGTAGAACTGCGGGTCGCTGCGCAGGAACTGCAGGAACTGCGCAAAGCTGCCCTTGAAGCCGGACTGCTGCATCACCTGCAGCATCTGCGCGTGGATCTTCGCCACCTGCTCGAGGCCAATCCGGTGGATCGCGTCGGGACTCAGATCCAGCGTGGTGTATTCGCGGATCTGCTGGCGGTAATACGCCTTGCCGTCCGGCAGCGCCTCGGCGGCCAGCGTGGTGCGCGCCTGCGGCACGTACTCGTTGCGGAAGAACGTCAGCAGCCTGGCGTAGGCCGGGATCACCTGGTCGCGGATGCGCTGCACCGCCTCGCCCTGCAGCGCCTGCGCCTGGTCAACCGGGATCGACGCCGGCAGCTGCTTGAACGGCGCATAGAACGTGCTCTGGGTCGGATCGCGCAGCCCGGCGACGGCGGCGATCGATGCATCGCGCCCGCTGAGCACGGCGCGCGGCACGCTGAAGCCGCGCTTCAGGCCAAGCCGCATGTTGGCGATCTGCTGCCTGAAATACGCCGGGATCTGGCTCAGGCGTTCGAGGTACCTGTGGTAGTCGGCGGCCGTGCGCAAATTGTCGCCGCCCAGCGCGTAGCCGATGTCGGACCAGAAGGCCGAGTCGCTGTTGAACGGCATCTGCCAGTTGTCGAAGCGCTGGTCAGCGAGCAGGTTGGCGATCTGCTCGCGGTAGACCGCGTAGGTGACCCGGTTGGCCGGCGACAGCTGCGCCACCGGGATGCCGTCGAGCTGCCGCAGCACGCGCTGCCAGTAGACGAGCCGCTGCTGCTGGCTGGCCGCGCCGACGTCGTCGAGCCGGCCGTTGTTCGGCTGCGGCTCGCCCGACGCGCTGACCCCGGACTGGCCGGTGCGCCACGCCCACTCGGTGCTGTAGATGTGCCTGAAGCGGGCGTCGGCAGTGCTCGCTGCGGCCGCCGCCGGCAGCGCGCCGAGCACGAGCGCGCCGACGGCCAGCCGGGCAATCATCATCATGGTTCTTGTCACGGAGGGTCCCTTGGTTTTGCCCGCGCGCGCGGCGGCGATGAGGACGCGCGGCGCCTCAGCCTCTGGAAGATTTCATGCGCGCACGGCGAATGCAAGATGACTTGTGGCCGGCGCGGAAGTCGCCTCAGCGCCTGCCGCTCCAACCCGGCAGGTAGGCCGCGTCACGCCCGTGCGCCAGCTTTACCGCGCGGGCGACCAGCTTGGCCGACAGCCGCTCGTCCTTGTGCAGGGTCAGCCGCTCGCGCAGGAAGCTGGCCCACATGAACTCGGCATACGGGATCGCATCCTTGGCGTAGCCGCCGGCGTCCTGCACGCGCGCGGCAAGGCTGCGGTAGGTGTCGTTCTGCAGCTGCGCCAGGCTGCGCGGAAAGGCGGTGTGCTCGCGCCGCTCGTCGTCGGCATCGTAGGGATGCGCCCACTGGTAGAACTCCATCGCGCGCCAGAACTCCGCCGGCGGCAGCCAGGAAAAATCGCGCAGCACCATCACCGGCACGCTCGCCACGCCTTCCTCCAGCAGCGCCAGGCCAAGATGGTGGTGGTCGACGATATAGCAGTGCTGCTTTGGCCCCAGCACGCCGGGAAACCAGTGCCGGCTGAGCAGGATCTTGCGCTTCTGCTTGCCGAGCCCTTCCCACGCGGCGCGCTTGGCAGCCACCTCGGCGTAGCCGACGGTGAGCTGGGTGGGGCGCAGCTCGGCCGGGTCCAGCAGCAGCATGGGGTGATGCGGGTGCATGCGGGCAGATCCTGGACGGGGAATGCACGCCAGCCTACTCCGCCGCGCTCAGCTCAGATCGGTTCGGCTGCCGCCCACCGCGCGCACGCAACGGGTGCCCACCACCAGCGCTTCCAGCTCGTCGGCGCTGAACATCCGCGGCGGGATGTCCGCACCTTTGCGCAGCACGTAGCCGACGCCGGCCTCGCCCTCGATCGGCACGCCCGAGCGCTGCAGGTCGGCCACATCGCGATAGACCGTGCGCAGCGAAACCCCCAGCGTCCCGGCCAGCTGGCGCGTGCAGGGCGGTGCGCCGCCCGCGCAACGCATGGATGATGAGGAACAGGCGATCGGCGCGGCGCATCGGCGGATCATCGCCGGACCGGCCGGCGACGGCCAGCGCCACCGGTCACGCCGCCGACCCCGCGTCATTCCGCCTGGCTGGCGGCCAGCGCGGCATCCGCCGCGACCGCGCGCTGCATCGCCGGGCGCACCAGCACACGGTCGATGTAGGCGCGGATCACCGGCAGCTCCGGCACCAGCTTGAACTGGGTGGTCCAGTTCAGCGCGGTGCCCCACAGCACGTCGGCGGCGGTGAACGTGTCGCCGAGCAGCCACGGCCCGTTCTCAAGCTGGTCGGTCAGCGTCTTCAGCATCGTGTCGTAGTCGCCGTAGGCGCAGGCCGAGGGCGACAGCGGTTCGCGCTGGATCGACTTGTCCAGCACCGCCGGCTCGAAGCACGAGCCGTAGTACACCATCCAGCGCAGGTAGGGCCCGCGCAGCGGATCGCCGATCGGCGGCGCCAGCTGCGCGGCCGGGTAGAGATCGGCCAGATACAGGAACACCGCCGGCTGCTCGGTGATCAGCGCATCGCCGTGACGGATCGCGGGCACCTTGCCCATCGGGTTGATCGCAAGGTACGCGGGCTGGCGCTGCTCGCCGGCCTTGAAGTCGAGCACGTGCAATTCGTAGTCCACGCCGAGCTCCTCGAACAGCGCGCGGGTGGCGCCGGAGCGGGTGTGGGGCGCATGGAAAAAGGTGACTCGCGACTGTTCGGTGGCAGTCATGGTTGGCTCCGTGGATGGAAGGGATGCAGCATGCGCGAGCGCTGCTGCCAGCGTGCTGTCAGCAGCGGGCACGGCCAGCCGGGCTCCTGGCCGGCCTCGGGTTTCGCCGCTGGCGCGCTGCGGCGCGAGTCGGGACAATGCGCCATTCTCCCGCCACGAAGCCACCATGAAGCCCATCTCGCTGATCCAGTTCCTGATCGAGGAACGCCGCGCCGGCCACATCAATGCCGAGCTTTCGCTGCTGATCGAGGTGGTGGCGCGCGCCTGCAAGCGCATCGCGGTGGCCACCAACAAGGGCGCGCTGG
>JAJXTX010000157.1:2376-6193 GCA_021783385.1 Pseudomonadota bacterium | reverse complement strand
TTTGGCCGTGCCCGCCGCGGTGGCGGAGCCGACGGTACCGACGCGCTCCAGGACAGCCGCCGCTGACCGTTGGTGCCGCCATTTGCGGTAACTTGACGTGGTCGCCGCCGGTTTCATCGAGCGCCACCGGAGCAGGGTCATTTCCAGGAAATTCCCACACATGCCCAACCTCGCCGCATGACGACCACGGCGCGGGCCACGGGCCTCTATCCGCTGTTCGCCGACCTGGCCGGGCTGCCGGTGCTGGTGGTGGGCGGCGGCAGCGTGGCCGAACGCAAGGCCGCGGCGCTGCTCGATGCCGGCGCGCGGGTGCGGGTCGGTGCGCCGTGGCTCAATCCCGCGCTGACGCAGTGGGCTGCCGCAGGTCGGATCGAACATCTTGCAGGTGAGTTCCAGCCGGCGTGGCTGGATGAGGTGTGGCTGGTGATCGCCGCCACCGACGATCGCGCCATCAATGCCGAGGTGGCGGCGCGCGCCGGCGAGCGGCGGATCCTTGCCAACGTGGTGGACGATCCGGCGCTGTCGCGCTTCCAGGTGCCGGCGGTGATCGACCGCGCGCCGCTGACCATCGCCATTTCCACCGCCGGCGCCGCGCCGGTGCTGGCGCGACGCCTGCGCGAGCAGCTGGAGGCGCAGCTCGATCACGCGCTGGGGCCGCTGGTGGCGCTGGCGCAGCGGCATCGTCCGGCGATCGCCCGCCGCCTGCCGGACCTGGCGGCGCGGCGCCGGTTCTACGACTGGCTGCACGACGGCCCGGTGATGGCGCTGATGCGCAGCGCGCAGCCCGAACAGGCCGAACAGGCGCTGCTGGAGGCGCTGCGCCAGCCACAGCCGGCATCGACGCCGACCGGTTCGGTGGTGCTGGTGGGTGCCGGCCCCGGCGCACCGGGTCTGCTGACGCTGCAGGCGCTGCGCGCGCTGAATGAGGCCGACGTGATCCTGCACGATCAGCTGGTCAGCGCCGAGATCCTGGCGCTGGCGCGGCGCGACGCCGAGCGCATCGACGTGGGCCAGCGCGGCGGCGGCAAGCACACGCCGCAGGAGCACGTACATCAGCTGCTGCTGCAGCACGCGCAGGCCGGTCGACGGGCGGTACGGCTGACGGACGGCGACCCGTTCGTGTTCGGCCGCGGCGGCGAGGAGATGGCATTCCTGCGCCAGCACGGCATCGCCTGTGCGGTGGTGCCCGGCATCACCGCGGCGGTGGCCTGCGCCGCTTACGCGGGGATTCCGCTGACCCACCGCGAGCACGCGCAGTCGGTGCGGCTGCTCACCGCGCACTGCAAGGAATCGCTGGACAGCATGGACTGGGCCGCGCTGGCGCAGGAGCGGCAAACGCTTGCCATCGACATCCGCGTGGCCCTGCTGGACGTACTGACCGCGGGGCTGCTGCATGGTCTGCACCCCGACACCCCGTTCGCACTGGTCGAGAACGGCACGCGGCCCCGGCAACGGGTGCTGTGCGGCGTGCTGCAGCAGCTGCCTGCGCTGGCCCGGCAGCACGCGATCCACGCCCCGGCGATGCTGGTGGTCGGCGCGGTGGCGGCGCTGGCCGATGCGCACGCGTGGTTCGGCGAGCTGCTGCACGACCCCGGCGCGCCCTGAACCTGCCTCCGCGTTGCGCATATATCGCTCCATCGCGAAACGGAGATATATACTGGCCGGCATCGTTCCTCCGGAATCTCCGCCATGCCGGCGATCAGCTTCGAGTTTTTCCCGCCCAAGACCGACGAGCAGCGCGCCCAGCTGGACCGCGCCGCGCAGCTGCTGAAGACGTATCAGCCCGACTATGCCTCGGTGACGTTCGGCGCGGGCGGCTCCACGCTCAGCTACACCGGCGACACGGTGGCGCGGCTGCATCGGCAGCACGGGCTCAGCGTGGCACCGCATCTGTCCTGCGTGGGCGGTACCCGCGCCGAGCTGGGGCAGCTGCTGGACAGCTATCGCGCGGCGGGCTACCGGCGGATCGTGGCACTGCGCGGCGACCTGCCCTCGGGCATGGCCACGCCGGGCGATTTCCGCTACGCCGCCGAGCTGGTGCGCTTCATTCGCGAGCACAGCGGCGATCACTTCCACATCGAGGTGGCGGCGTACCCGGAGACCCATCCGCAGGCGGACGACGCGCTGCGCGACCTGCAGCACTTCAAGGCGAAGGTCGACGCCGGCGCCGACGGCGCGATCACCCAGTATTTCTTCAATGCCGACGCCTATTTCCGCTTCGTCGACGACGCACGCGCGCTGGGCGTCAACGTGCCGATCGTGCCGGGCATCATGCCGATCGCCAACTACAGCCAGCTGAAACGCTTCTCCGACATGTGCGGCGCGGAGATTCCGCGCTGGATCGCCAAGCGCATGCAGGCGCACGGCGACGATGCCGAGTCGGTCCGCGCACTCGGTGCCGAAGTGGTGGCGCAGCTGTGCCGGCGCCTGCTCGATGGCGGCGCACCGGGGCTGCATTTCTACACGCTCAACCGGGCCAGGGCGACGCAGGCGGTGCTGCAGCAGCTGGTCTGAGGCCAACCGTCCGCGCGCAGGTATGCTGGCGGCATGCGTCCGACTTCCGCCCTGCTGTGGCTACTCCTGCTCGCGGCAGCCGTGCCGGTGCAGGCGCAGAATCCGATCCATCACTGCATCGGCGCACACGGCAATCCGGTGTTCACCGATCAGCCGTGCGCGTCGCTGGATGCCACGCCAGTCGGGGCCGCGCCGCCGTCCGCACGCGACGACAGCGGCCCGCCCGATGCCCCGCCGCCGCTGCTCTGCGCCGCCACCACGGCGCAGCTGCGGCAAAGCGTGATCGACGCGTTCGCCCAGCGCGACGCCAACCGCATGGCCGGCCTGATGCTGTGGGGCGGCTACGGCCAGGGCGCGGCGGTGGCCGACATCCGCTCGCTGGCGCTGCTGATGCGCCGACCGCTGCTGGATCTGCAGCTGACCGGCAGCGCGACGACCGACCCGCCGCCTGCCGGCGCCGCCAGCAGCGGCGCAGCGCCGGCGGCAGATGCCGCCACGGCCGGCCCGCAGCTGCGCCTGCAGCTGGCCGGCACCGACGCCAGCGGCAGCCCGCGGGAACTGCGTTTCGACATCGTGCAGCGCGCCGGCTGCCTGTGGCTGCGCAACGCCGAGTGACCCCAGCGGTTATCATGGGCAGTCCCCCCTGGAGAACCGACATGGCGCAGCAATACCCCGAGTGGATCTGGCAGAACGGCCGCATCAAGCCCTGGCAGGAGGCCACCACGCACGTGATGTCGCACGCGCTGCATTACGGCTCGTCGGTGTTCGAGGGTATCCGCAGCTACACCACGCCGGACGGCGCCGCGATCTTCCGGCTCACCGACCATCTGAACCGGCTGTACCAGTCGGCGCGGATCTACGACATGGTGCTGCCGCATACGGTTGACGAACTGGCCGCGGCATGCCGCGCGGTGATCGGCAAGAACGGGCTCACTGCCGCCTATCTGCGCCCGGTGGCCTACCGCGGGCTGGGCGGCTTCGGGCTGTCCGCCGAAACGCCGATCGACGTGGCGGTGGCCGCGTGGCCGATGGGCCCGTACCTCGGCGCCGAGGCGCTGGAAAACGGCATCGACGCCTGCGTGTCGAGCTGGCAGCGCTTCGCCCCCAACACGCTGCCTGCGGGCGCCAAGGCCGGCGGCAACTACCTCTCCGGCCAGCTGATCGCGCGCGAGGCGCGCCGGCTCGGTTTCGGCGAGGGCATCGCGCTGGCCTCCACCGGCCTGCTCAGCGAGGGCGCCGGTGAAAACCTGTTCCTGGTGTTCGACGGTGTGCTGCACACCACCCCGGCCAGCGCCTCGATCCT
>JAJXTX010000157.1:0-2276 GCA_021783385.1 Pseudomonadota bacterium | reverse complement strand
GCGTGAGGGTCAGCCGAACTGGATGCTGGCGATGGCGCCGTTGGCGTCGCTGCGCGGGCGCATCGAGACATCCCAGCCGTACAGCTCGCACAGCCGGCGCACGATGGCGAGACCCAGCCCGGCGCCGCTGCCGCCGGCACCCTCGCCGCGCACGCCGCGCTGGAACAGGCGCTCGGCATCCTCCGGCTTGATGCCGGGGCCGGTGTCGATGACTTCCACACGTCCGTGACCCACTTCGACCCGCACGCTGCCCTCGAGCGTGTACTTGATCGCATTGCCGACCAGATTGGTCAGCGCCACCGACAGCACCGAGGCCGGCGCGTTGACGCTTACGGCCTCGCTGATGACGAGCTCGATGCTCAGCGGCTTGCCGCGCATCTGCGGGCGCTGGCTCTCGATCACGTCGGCGGCCACCTTGCCGACATCGGTGGTCTCGCCGCGGGTCGGACCGCGCCGCTGGGCGCGTGACAGCAGCAGCAGCGCCTCGATCAGCTCGTTCGCCTGGCGCGAGGCGCGCTCGATCCGCTTCAGCCGCTCGCTCAGTTTCTCGGTGAGGTCGGGCGAGCCCTGCAGCAGTTCGGTGGTGCTGGAGATCACCGCCAGCGGCGTGCGCAGCTCGTGGCTGACGTCGGAGTTGAACTCGCGGTCGCGCTCGACCATCGCGGTGAGCCGGGCGGCATATTCATCCAGCGCATGGGCCAGCTCGCCCACCTCGTCGTCGGCAAAATGCTGCGCCAGCGGCTCGGCCTTTCCGGCCCGGCGGAAATCGCGCAGGCGCCGCGCCAGCTCGGTCACCGGCTTGAGCACCTTGCGCGACAGCCACAGACCGATCGCCAGCGAGAGCAGGCTGAACAGCACCACCGCGCCGATCAGCGAGGTCACCAGCTGCCGCTTGCCCAGATCTTCGCGGCTGATGTCGTAGCGGATGAAACCGATGATGCCGTCCTTGCGCTGCACCGCCAGCTTGTAGTGCCTCGGCTGGCCGGTGACATCGACATCGCGGATGTCGTGCACGCCGCTGGAAAGGTTCTGCCACGCCAACGGCATCTTGTACAAAGTGCGATCGCTCTTGATCCATGCCTCCAGCAACTCGGAATGCGCCTGCTGATCGGGATGCGCAATGACATGGTCCACAGCCTGGTCGACGTCATTCTGCAGACTGGCATTGATCAGCTGGTTCTCCACCTTGGCGCGCACATAAAGCGCAGCCACGGCAAACAACGCGCTGAGGCCGAAACCAAACAGCGCGAACGAGACGATCAGGCGGAAACGCAGCTTACGCCTGGACTGCATCCGGCTCGACCATGCGATAACCAATGCCATGCCGTGTGTGGATCAGCGGCTTCTCGAACGGCTTGTCGATGGCCGCGCGCAGGCCGTGAATGTGCACGCGCAGCGAGTCGCTGTCGGGCAGTTCCTCGCCCCACACGCGCTGCTCCAGATCCTGCCGCGTCACCACCGACGGGCTCGCCTCCATCAGGGCCTGCAGCAACTTCAGGCCGATCGGATTCAGCTGGATCGACTTGCCTTCCCGATTGACCGTGAGCGTGTCGAGGTTGAAGGTGAGGTCGGCCACCTTGAGCACGCGGCTCTGCGGACCCTTGCCGCGCCGCGCCAGAACCTCCAGCCGCGCGGAGAGTTCCTGCAGCGCGAACGGCTTGGTCATGTAATCGTCGGCGCCGGACTCGAAGCCGGTCAGCTTCTGCTCCAGCGCGTCGCGCGCGGTCAGCATCAGGATCGGCGTCTGCTTGTGCGCCTCGTGGCGCAGCTTGCGCGCCACTTCCAGCCCGTCCATGCCGGGCAGCGTCAGATCCAGCACGATCACGTCGAAATCGTGCACCACCGCCAGATGCAGGCCGGTGACGCCGTCACCGGCGAAGTCCACCACGTGGCCGCGGTCTTCCAGATAGTCGCCGATGTTGGTCGCGATATCGCTGTTGTCTTCGATCACCAGAACGCGCATGTGTCACTCCTGTGCAGCCGGTAAACGGAACGGCCGCAGTGGCAAGCTTAACAAGCTTGATGGGATCAGGCTCGCTGTTTGCGATGCCATAGGGTGTGCAGCGGCATGCGCACAATAAAAAGGCCCAGATGCGCGACTCGCCGTCGCCACACCTGGGCCCAAGCTACCGCCCCGATACCATCATCTGCCGCCACCGAGGAACCCTGCGGTCATGGTGCCAAGCAAACAGACAGCGTGTTCGTTATAGGGCGTGCGCGGTTACGTTGCAGTTAACGCCGACTCACTGCGCGGTTAACAATCCAGCCCGCCGCGA
>JAJXTX010000156.1 GCA_021783385.1 Pseudomonadota bacterium | reverse complement strand
CGATCATCCTCGCCCTGGTCGGCGTGCTCAGCACCAATGACGTCACGCTGCACGCCTTTCTGCCGGCGCTGACCTTCTCGACCATCACGGTGCTGGAAGGCAACCTGATCACGCCGATGATCCAGGGCCGCAGCATGCGCCTCAGCCCGATCGCGATCCTGCTGTGGCTGCTGGTGTGGAGCTGGCTGTGGGGCGTGCCCGGCGCGCTGCTGGCAGTGCCGATGCTGACCTGCGCCAAGCTGGTCACCGAGCGCGTGCACAGCTGGCGCTGGTTCGCGATGATCGTGGCGCGCTGAGCGCGTCCGCTCCGCGCCGCCGCAGGCTCAGGCGCCTGCCGGCATCAGCCAGAGCAGCGCGATGCCGAGCGCGATGCGGTAGATCGAGAACGCGGTGAAGCGGTGGCTGCGGATGTAGCCGAGCAGCCACTTGATGGCGATGAACGCGACGATCGCCGAGACCACGAAGCCGACCGCCAGCGCGGTCCAGTTCTCGCTGGCTGCGTCGCCGCCCCGGAGCACTTTCAGCAGCTCATAGCCGGTGGCGGCGTACATGGTCGGGATGCCCACCAGAAACGCGAACTCGGTGGCCGCGGCGCG
Source organism: Pseudomonadota bacterium (assembly GCA_021783385.1). Classification (GTDB taxonomy): domain Bacteria; phylum Pseudomonadota; class Gammaproteobacteria; order Xanthomonadales; family Rhodanobacteraceae; genus Rhodanobacter. The sequence continues at coordinate 5,607 of JAJXTX010000156.1, read as the reverse complement.
GTTGCTGGTGCCCGCCAGCATCGCGGTGAAGATGGTCGCCGACGAGCGCGAGGTGCCGGGAAAGATGCCGGCCACCATCTGCGCGATGCCGACCAGGATCGCCACCCGCCAGGTCACCTCGCTGCGATCGGGCTGGCGCGCGGCCAGCTGTTCGGCCGCGATCATCCACACACCGCCGAGCACCAGCGCCCACGCGATCGGGGTCACCGTCGCGGGCAGCTTGAAATGGAAATGCATGACCACCACCGCGCCGATCGCGCTGGTGATCATGAAGCTGACGAACAGCTTCAGCAGGTAATCGCGGTTGGCCGGCACGCGCCACTGCGTGAACAGCTGCCAGATGCGTGACCAGTACACCATCGTCACCGCCAGGATCGCGCCCGCCTGGATGCCCACGTTGAACAGATCCGAGCGGTGGCCCAGCCCCAGCTTTTCGGCAATCAGCAGATGCCCGGTGCTGGAGATCGGCAGGAACTCGGTGATGCCCTCGATGAGGCCGAGCAGGATGACGTGGAGCAGATCGCTCATGGGTTGGCGAGTCCAGGGTAGGTGGGGCGAGGGTTACGGCAAGGCGCTGCAGTTTACTGCCCGCACGTCAGGCCATGGTCGTTCCGAGGGCTATCTGCAGGCCGCTGCGCCGGCTCCCGTTCCTGGTTGGTGTGTTTGGTGCAAACGGGCCGGACCGTTGCCCTTGAATGATGCAACGCAACATGATGGTTGTGCTTGCTTCAGCACAAGTCATTGTCCTTAAAGCATTTGACTGTGTGGCACCAGTCTTGCTGAACACATCGCGCTACGCCCATTCCTACTGGAGCATGTCGATGAAGCGATGTCTGACACTTTCATGCATGGCGCTGTTGTTGTTCGCCAGCCTCGGCACGCCGGCAAGGGCGGCGGATGCTCCGCAGAGCACCATCACCGGCAGCATCGCAGTGGTCAACGACTACCTGTTCCGCGGGCTCTCCCAGACCAACCGCAAACCGGCCGTGCAGGCCGGCATCGAGTACGACCACCACAGCGGCTGGTACGCAGGCGCATGGGGCAGCAACATCAGCTGGCTGTCGGATGCCTCCACCACCGCGGCGCCGCTTTCAAGCAGCCTCGAGGTGGATCTCTACACGGGTTATCGCGGCAGCTTCAGCAGCGACTGGACCTACGATGTGGGGCTTTACGAGTACTACTACCCCGGTGACTATCCGCCCGGATTCACCCGGCCCTACACCACCGAGGGCTATGTCTCGCTGGCGTACAAGACTCTTTCACTGAAGTACTCGCATTCGTTCACCAACCTGTTCGGCTTCCCCGGCAGCAAGAACAGCGGCTACCTCGACCTCTCCTGGAATTACGAATTCAGCCCCAGCTGGACACTCAACACGCATGTGGGCCACCAGGACGTCGCCAACACACCGGGCTTCTCCTATTCGGACTGGAAGCTGGGCGTGACCAAGGCCTTCGGCCATGGCTATTCGGTCGCGCTCGGCTATTACGACACCAACGCGGACCGCAGCGTCTACACCAATGCCTACGGCCATTTTGTCGGCCGTGCCACCGCTGTGCTGACCCTGAGCAAGGCGTTCTGAACTGGCATCTGCCGATCGCGGCGGAGCGCCGTCGCGGTTTCAACTCCTGGAGACATGCATGAAACTGATCAGTTGCATCATCCGACCCTACAAGCTCGACGAAGTCCGCGAGGCGCTGACCCAGGTGGGCGTCAGCGGGCTCACGGTCAGCGAGGTGCGCGGCTTCGGTCGACAGAAGGGGCACACCGAGCTGTATCGCGGTGCCGAGTACACCGTCGATTTCCTGCCCAAGATCAAGATCGAGGCCGTCGTGCCCGACGAGCTGCTCGACCCGGCGCTCGATGCGATCCAGCAGTCGGCCAGGACCGGCAGCGTGGGCGACGGCAAGATCTTCGTCAGCGCGGTGGCACAGGTGATCCGCATTCGAACCGGCGATCTCGACGCCGACGCCCTCTGACCCGACTCCCGAGAGGTTTCCATGAAAGGCATCAAGTTGTTTCGTGACATGCGCAAGGGCTGGGCGATGCTCGCCATCGGCCTGCTGTTGAGTCTGCTCGCGCCGCTGGCGTGCGCGCAGGCGGCGGCCGCGGCGCCACCGCTGGTGATGAACAAGGGCGACGTGGCGTGGATGATGACCTCCACGCTGCTGGTGTTGCTGATGACGGTGCCGGGGCTGGCGCTGTTCTACGGCGGCCTGCTGCGTTCCAAGAACGTGCTGTCGATGCTGATGCAGGTGATGACGGTGTTCTCGATGATCGTGGTGCTGTGGGTGATCTACGGCTACACGCTGGCGTTCAACGGCGGCAATGCGTTCATCGGCAACTTCGACAAACTGTTCCTGAAGGGCATCACCAAGGACTCGCTGGCAGCCACCTTCAGCGCCGGCGTGGGCCTGCCGGAATACGTGTTCGTGATGTTCCAGGCCACCTTTGCCGGCATCACCTGCGCGCTGATCGTCGGTGCGCTGGCCGAGCGGGTCCGCTTCCGTGCCGTGCTGGCGTTCACCGCGCTCTGGTTCACCTTCGCCTACCTGCCGATTGCGCACATGGTGTGGTACGGGCCGAGCGGTTTCATGTTTGCCAGGGGCGTGCTGGATTTCGCCGGCGGCACGGTGGTGCACATCAATGCCGGTATCGCCGGCCTGGTCGGTGCCTACATGCTCGGGCCACGCCTGGGCCTGGGCCGCGAATCCATGAAGCCGCACAACGTGACCTTCACCATGATCGGCGCTTCGCTGCTGTGGGTGGGCTGGTTCGGCTTCAATGCCGGCTCCAACCTGGAGGCCAACGGCGGCGCCGGGCTGGCCTTCATCAACACGATGGTGGCGACGGCGATGGCGGTGCTGTCCTGGCTGGCGGTCGAGGCCATCACCAAGGGCAAGCCCTCGATGGTGGGCGGCGCCTCTGGCGCCGTGGCGGGACTGGTCGCCATCACTCCGGCCTGCGGCACGGTCGGTCCGATGGGTGCCATCGCCATCGGCGCGCTGGCCAGCGTAGCCTGCGTCTGGGGCGTGACCGGTTTGAAGAAAATCCTCCGCGCGGACGATGCGCTCGACGTGTTCGGCGTGCACGGCGTCGGCGGCATCCTCGGGGCGATCCTCACCGGCGTGTTCAGCGCACCGATCCTGGGCGGCACTGGCTTTGGCGCCGGCATCACCACGATGGCGCACCAGGTCGGCGTGCAGGCGCTTGGCGTCGGCATCACCGTGGTGTGGAGCGGCGGGATTTCGCTCATCATCTACTTCATCGTCAAGCGGGTGTTCGGTCTGCGGGTCAGCGCCGAGGCCGAGCGCGAGGGGCTGGACATCAGCTCGCACGGCGAGAGCGCCTACGAGGCGTAAGGTGTGCGTGGGCCCGCGCGGCGCGCGCGGGCCCATGCGGAAGCGGCACGCTTGACGCAGTTTGGTGCAAAAAACACGTCCGCTTGCCCATGTATGATGCAGCAGACCGCGCAGCGCGCGGCCCCTTGCGAGGCAAGTGCCTGTCGCCGCTGGGATTCGTACCGTGGCATCGGTCTTGCTAATCTGTGTCCACCACTTATCGCCGAGGTTGTTCTATGTCCGCCAAGAAAGTGCTCGATCTGATCCAGGAACACGAGGTCGAGTTCGTCGACTTCCGCTTTGCCGACATGCTCGGCGTACACCACCATGTCAGCTTCCCGGCGCATGCCATCGACGAGTCGACGTTCGAGGACGGCAAGATGTTCGACGGCTCGTCGATCACCGGCTGGAAGGGCATCAACGAGTCGGACATGATCCTGCTGCCCGATCCGGAGACGGCGCACCTGGATCCGTTCAGCTCGCACACCCAGCTGATCGTGCATTGCGACGTGCTGGAGCCGAGCACCATGCAGGCCTACGGCCGCGATCCGCGCTCGATCGCCAAGCGCGGCGAGGCGTACCTGAAGTCCACCGGCATCGCCGACACCGCGTACTTCGGCCCGGAGCCGGAGTTCTTCATTTTCGACTCGGTGCGCTGGCAGAACGACATGGGCCGCGTGTTCTACGAGATCGAGTCCGAGGAGGCGGCGTGGTCGTCGCGCAACAAATACGACGAAGGCAACAGCGGCCACCGTCCGGGCGTGAAGGGCGGCTATTTCCCGGTCAGCCCGGTCGACTCGCTGGGTGACCTGCGCGCCGACATGTGCAAGGTGCTCGAATCGCTCGGCCAGACGGTCGAGGTGCACCATCACGAAGTGGCCAACGCCGGCCAGTGCGAGATCGGCGTCAAGTTCAACACGCTGGTGAAGAAGGCCGACGAGCTGATCACCATGAAGTACGTGGTCAAGAACGTGGCGCACCAGAACGGCAAGACCGTCACTTTCATGCCCAAGCCGATCGTCGGCGACAACGGCAGCGGCATGCACGTGCACCAGTCGCTGTCCAAGGACGGCACCAACCTGTTCGCGGGCGATCTCTACGGCGGCCTGTCGCAGACCGCGCTGTGGTACATCGGCGGCATCTTCAAGCACGCCAAGGCGATCAACGCGTTCGCCAACTCCACCACCAACAGCTACAAGCGGCTGGTGCCGGGCTTCGAGGCGCCGGTGATGCTGGCGTATTCCGCGCGCAACCGCTCGGCCAGCTGCCGCATCCCGTACGTGGCCAGCCCCAAGGGCCGCCGCATCGAGGTGCGCTTCCCCGATCCGATGCAGTCCGGCTACCTCACCTTCACCGCGCTGATGATGGCCGGCCTCGACGGCATCCTCAACAAGATCGACCCCGGCGCGCCGGCCGACAAGGACCTGTACGATCTGCCGCCGGAAGAGGAGAAGAACATCCCGCAGGTCTGTTCCAGTCTCGACCAGGCGCTGGAGGCGCTGGACAAGGACCGCGAGTTCCTCAAGGCCGGCGGCGTGTTCACCGACGACTTCATCGACGCCTACATCGAGGTGAAGATGAAGGAGGTCACTCGCTACCGCGCCAGCACCCATCCGCTGGAGTTCCAGATGTACTACGCGCTCTGACCGCGGCGAGAGCGAATGCGGCAACGACACGGGCGCCTCGGCGCCCGTGATCGTTTGCGCGCGACCGGCTGGCGTCATCGGATGCGCGACGGGTCCGCGAGCAGCCTTGCGATCGTCTGCGCGCCGGCCGCCGTCGCCGGCGTGAACACAATCATGCTCAGGCCCGCAGCGCCGTCCACCGCGAAGGCCGACTATTCCAGCGTGAGCAAGGGGCGGCGATCGTCGTCTGTTCCAATTGCACCAAATCCACGCATTGCCCATCATGGTGCAATGACCGAGGCAAGCTGGCGCGAGTGGGCGGAGCAGATGACGACCGGGCTGGCGCTGGTCGATGCACAGCTGCGCCTGGGCTGGATCAATCCGGTGCTGGCGGAGTGGCTGGAATTGGGGCCACGCAGCGCGGCGGGGCAGCCGCTGGCGCTGCTGCTGCACGAACCGGAGGCGCTGGCGCTGGCGGCGCGTTCGCTGGCGCAGCAGCGGCCGCTGCAGTGGCGTGGCGGCAGCCTGCGCAGCACCGCGGGCCGCGAAACCACGGTGGACATCGCGCTGCAGCCGTTCGAGGACGGCCTGCTGCTGGAGGTGCACGCGCTGGCCGAATCGCCCTCGGCCAGCTCGCCGCTGT
>JAJXTX010000155.1:3486-6256 GCA_021783385.1 Pseudomonadota bacterium | reverse complement strand
GTGTCGGCGGCGCGCATCCAGCTTGACTGGTCGTGGCACCGCACGCCATCGAACAGCGCCACGCCGATGCTGACGGTGACCTGCAGCGCATGCGCCTCGAACTGCAGCCCGAGCGCCGCGACGCCGGCGCGCAGGGTCTCGGCCAGCCGCATGCCGGCCTCGGCGCCGAGCCGCGGGCACAGCACCGCGAACTCCTCGCCGCCGATGCGTGCGATGTGGCCGGCCTCGCCTATCGCTTCGCGCAGATGCTCGGTGACACTCACCAGCACGCGGTCGCCCTGCGGGTGACCGACGCTGTCGTTGATGCGCTTGAAATGATCCAAGTCGATCAGCATCAGCACGTGCGACAGCTGCCGCGGATCGCGGGGAGCAGACAGCAGTGCGCTCAGCCGCTGCTGGAACGCGCGGCGGTTCTCCACCCCGGTCAGCGGATCGCACAGCGCCTGCGCGCGCAGCTCCACCGCGTGCCGGCGCTGGATGCGCAGCAGCAGCAACAGCAGCCCGGCGATCAGTACCATGCCGACCGCCACTACCGTGATCACCAGGTTGGCCAGCCGCTGCCGCTGCTGCACTTCCTGGCGCTGCGCCGCCTCGGCCTGCACCGCTTTCAGTTCCAGATCCTTGAGGCGGTTGTCGCGTTCCAGGTCGCTGATGCGCAGCTCCTTCTCGCGCATCGCGTAGCGCTGCTCCAGCTCCGCCTCGATCGCGCGCAGCGCCGGCGTATTGGTGGTGGTCTGCAGCTTGACGATCTCACGCTCGTCCGTCAGCGCCTGACGCAGCTGCCCGGCCTTTTCGGCCAGCCGGCTCTCCATCGCCAGCAGATCGGTCAGCTGGCCGTCCATGCCGGCCGCGCGTGCGCGCGCCACGGTGGCGCGCATCAGCGCATAGGCCTGCTGCGGACGGCCCAGCGCCGCCTCGGCCTGGGCGATGTCGGCGCTGGAGAACAGCGCGTCGCTGACGCGGCCGTGCGCCTGCTCCTCCTTCAGCGACGCCTGCGACAGCTGCAGCGCCTCGCGCGCACGGCCCATGCGCAGGTAAACCTGCGCCAGGTTGTCGCCGACCATCACCGCCAGCTCACGCGCGCCGATCTGCGCAAAGCGCCGGCGCGCGCGCTGGTACATCGCGGCCGCTGCGCTGTCGCGGTGGAGCGAGGCCAGCACAATGCCCTCGTCGTTCTGGGCGTCGGCGATGCCCCACGGGTCGTCCACCGCGCGATAGCTGGCCTCGGCCTGCTCGCACAGCGGCAGCGCGCGGCTCGCCTTTTCGTCCAGCGCGTAGGCGTCGCACAGCTGAAAACGGGCCCACGCCACCAGCACCGGATCGGCATTGCCGAGCACCTTGCCGGCGGCCTGCAGCGCCTCGTCGACGCCGTCGCCAATGCCGTTGGCGATGTCGTGCCGCGCACGCAGGAAGCCGGCGGCCGCCGCGGCGACGGGATCCTTGCGGGCGCTGGCGAGGCCGTCCAGCCGCAGCGTCGCCTCAGCCAGCGCGGCGTCGTCATTGGCGTTGATCGCGGCAGTGCCCATGCCCCACAGCAGCGCCCGCTCCTGCAGCGGCGGCACGCCCGGTCCGGCCTTGTCCAGCTGCCGGCGCACCGCGGCGATCAGTCCGTGCGGATCGGTCACCGCGCGGCCGCGCAGCGCGTTCATCGACCCCGGATCCGCGGCGACGGCGGTCAGCGAGCACAGCAGCAGCCATGCGCCCAAGGCCAGACGTCCGCTTGCCAGACGATTCATCGGCAACACACCCTGGGCTCCCGTGCCCGTACGCCGAAGGATAGCGCTTACGCCGCGGCGCGACCGGGCCATTACCATATGCAAATGCAGATCGGCCCCTACCGTATCGACCCGCGCGTGGTGCTCGCCCCGATGGCGGGCGTCACCGACAAGCCGTTCCGGCTGCTGTGCAAGCGGCTGGGCGCGGGGCTGGCGGTGTCCGAGATGACCCACGCCGACCCGCGCCTGTGGCATACGCGCAAATCCCTGCGCCGGATGGATCACGCCGGCGAGCCGGAGCCGGTCAGCGTGCAGATCGCCGGCCACGACCCGGCCATGCTGGCCGAAGCGGCGCGCTACAACGTGGCCAACGGCGCGCAGATCATCGACATCAACATGGGCTGCCCGGCGAAGAAGGTGTGCAACGTGTGGGCCGGCTCCGCGCTGCTGCAGGACGAGCCGCTGGTGGCGCGCATCGTCAGGGCGGTGGTCGCCGCCGTGGACGTGCCGGTGACGCTGAAGATCCGCACCGGCTGGGATCGCGACAACCGCAACGCCCTGCGCATCGCGCGGATCGCCGAGGACGCCGGCATCGCCGCCCTCGCCGTGCATGGCCGCACCCGCGCCGACAAGTACGAGGGCGACGCCGAATACGCAACCATTGCGGCGGTAAAGACGTCCGTGCGCATTCCGGTGCTGGCCAACGGCGACATCACCACGCCGCAGCAGGCGAAGCACGTGCTCGACGTCACCGGCGCCGATGCGCTGATGATCGGCCGCGGCGCGCAAGGCAGGCCGTGGATCTTCCGCGAGGTGGCGCACTACCTGGCCACCGGTGTGCTGCTGCCGGAGCCGGGCCCGGACGAGGTCGGCGCGATCCTGCGCGGGCATCTCGAACAGCTGTATGCGTTCTACGGCGAGCCAGCCGGCGTGCGCATCGCGCGCAAGCATCTCGGCTGGTACGCCAAGGACCGCCCGGAAAACGCCGCCTTTCGCGAGGTGGTCAATCGCGCCGAATCCGCCGACGAGCAGCTGCGGCTGACCCGCGACTACTT
>JAJXTX010000155.1:0-3386 GCA_021783385.1 Pseudomonadota bacterium | reverse complement strand
CGTCCGCGCTCGCCCGCCAGGCCGAAGCCGTGGCCGGTCTGGTCAACCGTCAGTACCAGCAACTCGGCGAACAACGCGCGGCCGCCGAACGGCTGCTGACCCACGTCAAGCTGCAGCTGGAGGAACTGGCCCAGTACCTGACGCGCGAGGATGCCGAGCATCAGGACGGCAACAGCGCGCGGCAGGAGTTCGATCACCACCTGATCAGCGAGATCGACGCCCTCGGCACCCAGATGCAGCAGACCAGCGACCTGGGCGCGTTGCAGGAACAGGTAAAGTCCCGGCTCGGCACGATCACGGCACGCCTGAAAACCTTCCGCGAACGCGAGAGCGCGCGCGAACGCGACTGGCAGGCCCGCGCCGAGCGCATGAACCAGCGCATCAGCGAACTGGAACAGTCCACGCAAAGCATGGAGGCGAGCCTGCGCCAGGAACAGCAGCTTGCCTCGACCGATCCGCTCACCGGCATCGCCAACCGCCTGTTGCTGGAACAGCACATGGCCGAGGCCTGCCGGCAGGTCTCGCAGGCCGGGGCCGAGATCTGCCTGCTGGTGCTGGACATCGATCATTTCAAGAACATCAATGACAGCTTCGGCCATGCCGCCGGCGACCGCGCGCTGCGCATCGTGGCACAGCAACTGCAAGCCAGACTGCGGGCCGACGACGTGCTGGCGCGCTACGGCGGGGAGGAATTTGTCGCACTGCTCGCAGCCACCCGGCTGGACGCCGGCCTGCAGGTGGCGAACATGCTGCGCAGCTGCATCGAGGGCATCGGCTTCCGCGGCCAGCAGCAGCCGGTACGCATCACGCTCTCCTGCGGCCTGACCGCGCTGCGCGCTGACGATACCCCGGACAGCGCCTTCGAGCGGGCCGATCACGCGCTGTATCGGGCCAAGCGCGGCGGCCGCAACCGATGCGAGGTGCTCTGAGACCACTCATCAGCCCACGGCCATCCAGACGTCTGAACCGCGAGCATTCCTCCCGCCGCGCGGATCGCTGCAAACTCGGCCGGCCCGTTGTATCATGCCCGATCCCTTGTATCTCTCTATCCGCACGAAAGGATATAACCGCGATGTCCAGCCACCTGTTCACCTCCGAATCGGTCTCCGAGGGCCATCCGGACAAAGTCGCCGACCAGATTTCCGACGCCGTGCTCGACGCGATCATCGCGCAGGACCCGCGCGCCCGCGTCGCCTGCGAAACCATGGTCAAGACCGGCGTGGCGATCGTCGCCGGCGAGATCACCACCAGCGCGTGGATCGACCTGGAGGCGCTGACCCGCAAGGTCATCGTCGACATCGGCTACAACTCCAGCGAAGTCGGCTTCGACGGCGCCACCTGCGGCGTGCTCAACCTGATCGGCAAGCAGTCGCCCGACATCAACCAGGGCGTGGACCGCAAGAAGCCCGAGGAACAGGGCGCCGGCGACCAGGGCCTGATGTTCGGCTACGCCACCAACGAAACCAGCGAATACATGCCGGCGGCGATCCACTACGCGCATCGCCTGGTCGAGCAGCAGACCAAGGTGCGCAAGAAGAAGAACTCGCCGCTGGCGTGGCTGCGCCCGGACGCCAAGAGCCAGGTCACCCTGCGCTACGAGAACGACGTGGCGGTGGCGATCGACGCGGTGGTGCTGTCGACCCAGCACGACCCCGGCGTGAAGCAGAAAGACCTGATCGAAGGCGTGCGCGAGCTGATCCTCAAACCCGTGCTGCCGGCGAAACTGCTGCACAAGGGCACCAAGTTCCACATCAACCCGACCGGCAAGTTCGTGATCGGCGGGCCGGTGGGCGACTGCGGCCTCACCGGCCGCAAGATCATCGTCGACACCTACGGCGGCTGGGCGCGTCACGGCGGCGGCGCGTTCTCCGGCAAGGACCCGTCGAAGGTGGACCGCTCGGCCGCCTACGCCGCGCGCTACGTGGCCAAGAACATCGTCGCCGCGGGCATCGCCGACCGCTGCGAAGTGCAGGTCAGCTACGCGATCGGCGTGGCCGAGCCGACCTCGATCTCGGTCACCACCTTCGGCACCGGCAAGATCGGCGACGACAAGATCGAGAAGCTGATCCGCAAGCACTTCGACCTGCGTCCGTACGGCATCCTGAAGATGCTCGACCTGATCCACCCGATGTACCAGCAGACCGCCAGCAACGGCCACTTCGGCCGCACACCTTACGAGATGAAGGCCGCCGACGGCAGCAAGTTCACCGCGTTCTCGTGGGAAAAGACCGACCGTGCCGAAGCGCTGCGCGCCGACGCCAGGCTGAAGTAACGCCTGGGCACGCTGCCACCGAAACGGGCCGCCCTGTGCGGCCCGTTTCTATTTCAGGCCGGCCGCCTGCATGAAACGCGATACCAGTGGCTGCTGCTCCGCCGGCGCAGCGCGCAGCGACTGCCGTGCGCGCTTGACCCAGCCGGCTCCGCGACCCGCCAGGTCGTGCCACGCATCCAGCAGCGGCACCGGCGCGCGTTGCAGATGCCAGTCGATCAGGCTCAGCGCCTGCAAAATATCCTTGTTGTATTTCGGATGCCGCGCGCCGCGCTCGGCCGCCACCAGCAACTTGTGCAAGCCGTAACGCGCCGGATCGGGCAGATTCACCAGGCAGGCATCCGCCGTATCCAGCAGCACCGCCTGCCCCGGCTGCTCCAGCAGGTAATCGAGAAACTTCAGCGGCATCAGCGCCACGCCCAGCTCCGGGGCTATCACGGGTTTGCCGGCACGCCGCGCCGGCGTGATGAAGTCGACGCGCAGATCTGGCTCCTTCTGATTGACATACTGACTGGCGAAACCGCGGCTGCCGCCCAGCGCCGGCAGAAAGCCCATCTCCAGCGACTTCAAGGCGTCATCCACATCGGCTTTGAGATTTGCCGGCAACGCCAGCGCCACATTGCCGCCGGGGCCACCGTGGGCGAAATCCAGATCGAGCGTGCGCGTGCCGCCGCCCCACGCCACGCCGAGCAGGTTGCCCATCGCGAGAAAAGCATGCGTGCCCACCAGCAGGCCGCCGGCACGGAAAAACTGATAATCGGCAAAGCGCTTGACGATACGGAAATGCTTCGCCGGTGTCAGCGCGTTGCCTTGCGCAAAGGCGGCGCGAGCCTGACGCCCCAGCGCTTCCAGCGCCGGCACCGGCTTGCCGCGCGCCTGTTCGATCGCCGCAATCGCCGGCCCTTCCGGCCCCAGATAGTATTCGCGCTTGTTGCCGTCGATCTCCTTGAACTGCCAGTAGGCATAGCGGCGATGCTTGATGGTTTTCCAGCCCACCTTGCCGGTCAGAAATGCCGGCGAGCGCATGGTTTCGGCGACCTGCACCAGTTCCTGCAGCTCGGCGTAGGCGGTTTGCGCGGCGGCGGGCAATTCACGGTACAGGGCCATGGCGATCTCC
>JAJXTX010000154.1 GCA_021783385.1 Pseudomonadota bacterium | reverse complement strand
TTCAGCGCCTGCGCCAGCGTCAGCCGGCTGGAGCTGGTCGCTTCCGGCCCGAGCAGCGCCACGTACGGGTTGGCCGCCACCTGCAGCACGGTGATGCCGGTGGCCAGCACGAACAGCGCGCCGAGGAACGCCGGATACAGGTGCAGCCCTGCCGCCGGCCAGAAGCCCAGCGCGCCAAGGCCGGCGATCGCCAGCCCGGCGACGATGCTTTTCTTGTAGCCCAGCGCGGCCACCAGCCGACCGGCCGGCATCGCCATCAGGAAATACGCGCCGAAGAAGGTGAACTGCACCAGGATCGCCTGGGTGTAATTGAGCTGGAAGGTCGACTTCAGATGCGGGATCAGGATGTCGTTGAGGCAGGTCAGGAAGCCCCACATGAAGAAGATCGTGGTGAGTACGCCGAGCGCCAGCGGGTAATCGGTGTAGCGGCCGGTGCCCGGCGCAGAGGCCGGTGTCGGGGTGGGCGGCAGCGGCGGGTTGGCAAAGGCCATGCGGGTTCCTCGGCGGCGGAGTGGGTGAAGTGAGTCGGGCACGTTAGCGTATCGACGCGACGGCGCATGCCGCGTTGCAGCATGCGACGGCTGCGGCGACGCGGTCGCGGCTGCCGATGCGCGCGCCGGAAGGCTGGCCGGGCGCGTGCCGAAACGTGCCAGAATGCCACGAATGGTCACCGCGAAGGCTTGCGTATGTTGCTGATTTCATGAAATGGAGGGACGTCATGCGCTGGCGCATCGCCGGCCTGCTGCTGGCGGTGGTGGCGATCGTGGGACTGCCTTACGCGGTCACACTCAACAATACGCGCGACACCCAGAACACCGTCGGCTGGGTGATTCACTCCAACGCGGTAAAGGCGCTGACCTACCAGATCGCCTACATCGTGCGGGACAGCGAGACGGCGGCCTACCGGCTGCTGACCGGTGACACTGACGAGCCGACCCGCGTGCGCGCCGGTATGGCCGCCAAGGAGGTAGCCGGGCTGCTGCAGCAGCTGCGCGGCATGACCCGCGACAGTCCCGATCAGCAGGTATTGGTCAGCACGCTCGATGCCAGCGTCACTGGCCGCATCGCGCTGATGAACCAGGCGCTGGCGCGCCTGCAGCGCGGCGACACCGCTGGCGCGCGGCAATCGCTGCGCGATGCCCGCAGCCTGTTCCGCATGAACGGACTGATCGGACGCATCGTGCAAAACGAGGATGCCCTGCTGCCGGGCCGCCAGGCGCTGGCCGCGCACCAGCTGTTCAATGCGCGCGTGGTGCTCACCATCACCTCGCTGGCGCAGCTGCTGCTGCTGGCCATCATCATGGTGATGTCCGAGCGGCAGATCGACCGCCGCCAGGGCGCGGAGACGCGCGAGAGCCGCGCCGTGCTGCGCGCGCAGCAGATCCTGCAGGCGGTGCGCGAGCCGATCGGGCTGTTCGACGACGGCCTGCGCAGCCTGCTGGTAAACAACGCCTTCAGCGAACTGTACGGGCTCGACGCGCAGCAGCGCGCACAGCCGCTGGCGGAGATCGGTGACGGTGCGTGGAGCGACAGCGTATTCCTGCAGCGGTTGAAAGACGTGCTGCAGCGTGACCGCGAGCTGTGGGACTACGACATGGTCCAGCGTACCGCCGGCGGCGTCGAGCGGCATGTCGTGGTGAATGCGCGCCGGCTGCAGCAGAAGGACACCGACGCGCCCACGCTGCTGCTGACGGTGAGCGATGTCACCGTGCGCGCGCTGGCCGAGCAGAAGGTCAGCGAGCTCAACCGCCAGCTCGAGGGCAAGGTGACGCAGATCTCCGACGTCAACCGCGAGCTGGAGGCGTTCAGCTACTCCGTCTCGCATGATCTGCGCGCGCCGCTGCGCCACGTCTCCGGCTTTGCGCGCAAGCTGGAGCAGCACCTCGGCGACCGCGTCGACGAGAAGGCCAGTCATTACCTGGAAGTGATCACCAGCTCCGCGCAGCGTATGGCCCTGCTGATCGAGGACCTGCTGGTGTTCTCGCGGCTGGGTCGCGGTGCGCTGCGGCTGCAGGCGGTGGACATGCAGTCGCTGGTCGACGAGGCGCGCGAGCTGGTCGAATCCGGCGCCACGGACCGGCGCATTGTGTGGACGGTCGCGCCGCTGCCAATGGTGATCGGTGACGAAAACATGCTGCGCACCGTCTGGCAGAATCTGCTCGGCAATGCGGTCAAGTACACCGCCCAGCGCGACATCGCACGGATCGAGGTGAGCATGCAGCAGAATCGCCAGGGCGATTACGAGTTCACCGTTGCCGACAACGGTGCCGGTTTCGACATGCAGTATGCTGACAAGCTGTTCGGCGTGTTCCAGCGTCTGCACCGGGCTTCGGAATTTTCCGGCAACGGCATCGGACTGGCCAATGTGCGGCGCATCGTGACCCGCCACGGCGGTCGCGTCTGGGCCGAGGCCGAGCTGGGCCAAGGTGCCCGCTTTCATTTTTCGCTGCCGGCCACCGATCTGGCTGGCGCCCGTACCTGAGCCGATCCAATGAACAAGAAAGAATTGCGCACCATCCTGCTGGTCGAGGACAGTCACGCTGACGCCGAGATGGCCATGGATGCCCTGCACGATGCGCATCTGCTCAACCCGGTGGTGCACGTGGAAGACGGCGTCGAGTGCCTGGACTACCTCTATGCCCGCGGCGCATGGGAAGGCCGCGTCACCGGCAATCCTGCGGTGGTGCTGCTGGACATCAAGATGCCGCGCATGAACGGACTGGACGTGCTTACCCACATGCGCGCCGACGAAGACCTGCGGCGGATTCCGGTGGTGATTTTGTCAAGCTCGCGCGAAGAGAGCGATCTGGCGCGCAGCTGGGATCAGGGTGCCAACGCCTACGTGATCAAGCCGGTCGACGTCGATCAGTTCTTCGACGCGGTGCGCACGCTGGGGCAGTTCTGGGCCGTGCTGAACCAGGCGCCCGAAGAAAACAGCTGAGCCAGGGCGGCACGCGACACGCAGCACCGCATGCGGCGGTTCGCGCCGCGGGACCAGACATCAGGAGTCGCGACATCAACATGCCGAACCGCCTGCCCCAGCCGATATCGACCATTCGCGTGCTGCAGGTCGAGGACAGCCCTCTCGATGCCGAGCTGGTGCTGGCCGAGCTTGACCGTGACGGTATCGGCTACGAGGCGCAGCTGGTCGACGATGCGCGGCGCTTCACCGCCGCCCTGCACGAGTTCAAGCCGCACATCGTGTTGTCCGACCTGAGCGTTCCCGGATTCTCCGGCCAGCACGCGCTGGAACTGCTGCGCGAGCGCGATGAGGAAACCCCGTTCATCTTCGTCTCGGCGACGCTGGGCGAGGAGGCCGCGATCGAGGCGCTGCGCAATGGCGCCACCGATTACATCCTGAAGCAGAACCCGGCGCGGCTGGCCAGCGCAGTGCGGCGCGCGCTGGCCGAGGTGGATGCGCGCAGGGCCAGTCAGCGTGCCGAGGCGGAGCTGATTCGTGCGCAGCGTTTCGAAAGCCTGGCGATGCTCGCCGGCGGCCTCAGCCACGACCTGCGCAACCTGCTGCAGCCGTTGCTGCTGGCCGGCGACAGCCTGCAGGACTACCAGGACGATCCGCGCCTGGCGCGGCTGGGCAAGCTGGTGCGCGACTGCGGCAAGCGCGGGCTGGACATGGTCCAGTCAATGCTGTCGTTCGCCCGCGGCGCGCGGCGCGCCGAGCAGGTGCGCGTGGGCGCCCTGCTCAGCGCATTCGACCTGCTGATGCAGGGCAGCGTGCCGCGCTCGGTGGCGATGGAGCTGGCGATCGAAGACCCGGAACTGTCGTTCGAGGGCAACCACACCGAGCTGCAGCAGTGCCTGCTCAACCTCTGTCTGAACGCCATCCAGGCGATGCCCGATGGTGGCCAGCTGCGCATCGAGACCGCACAGGCCCAGCTGTCGGCCGACTTCTTTCTGCCGGAAGAGCAGCCGCGGCTGGGCCGCTACCTGCGCATCAGCGTGATCGACAGCGGCCCGGGCATGGAGCCGGAGGTGCTGGAGCGCCTGTTCGAGCCGTTCTTCACGACCAAGGAGACCGGTACCGGCCTCGGCCTGCTGTCGTGCAAGCGGATCGTCGGCAGCCACGGCGGCGTGATGCGGGTGGACAGCGCGCCGGGCCGCGGTACCCGCTTCGACCTGTACATTCCGCTGGACGAACTGGTGATCGACGCGGGTCAGGCCGAGCAGCTGGACAGCCTGGAGGGCGCTGCCGAAAGCGTGCTGGTGGTGGTGGAGGAGGCCGCCCAGCTGTCGCTGCTGACCGATACGCTGGCGGCCTACGGCTACCAGGCGCACGCCAGCCAGAGCGGCACCGCCGCGCTGCAGTGGATCGAGGCCTGCGGCCTGCCGGAACTGGTGGTGCTGGACGCCGACATGAACCTGCTCACCGGCGTGCGCACGCTGGCGGCACTGATCGAGCGCGGCTACGTCGGCGCGGTGATCCTGCTGGCGCGTTCCGATGCCCCGCCAGACCTGCACGACTTGCCGCCGCTGCCGCACCTCTACCTGGTCGACAAGCCGGTGACTACCCACGCGCTGCTGCGCACGATGCGCAAGGCGCTGGTAGCTGCCGTTGCCGGGGAACGCAGCGACACCTGAAGCGGTGACGCTGATCAACAGGGCGCGCTCCGGTGGCCGCGCCCCGCCTTCGGCGGCGCGCTGTCGCGCAACAGGCAGGGGTTCCGGGCGATTCGCCCACGCAGGGTGGCACCGCCGCCGGCTTCCATCCGCACAGGGCGGCAGGCACTGCCGCCTGCCCTGCAAAAACGCTCCTCAGCCCTTCCACTCCATGGGATGCCGTCGCGTCAGTCGATGCCGAGCTTCTTCAGCTTGTAGCGCAGTGCGCGGAAGGTGATGCCGAGCTTCCGCGCGGCGGCGGTCTTGTTGTAGCGGGATTCTTCCAGTGCCTTGACGATAGCGGTGCGCTCGATGTTGCTGATGTAGTCATCGAGGCCGCCGTCGGCGCTGGCCGCAGCGGCCGGTGCGGCGACGCCGGCGGCAGGCGGATGGCTGGTGCCGGCGCCCGGATCCGGCCGGGCGCTGCGCTGCGGCAGCATCAGGTCGCTGGCGTCGATGCTGGCGCCGTCGCACATCGCCATCGCGCGTTCGAGGATGTTTTCCAGCTCGCGCACGTTGCCGGGAAAGTCATACGACTCCAGCGCCTGCCTTGCGGCGGGCAGCAGCTGGCCGGCACTGTCGCCGCTTTTCCTCGCCAGCCCGTGCAGGATGAACGTGGCCAGCTGCAGCACATCGCTGCGGCGCTCGCGCAGCGGTGGCACGCGCAACTCGATCACGTTGATGCGGTAGAACAGGTCCTGGCGGAACTGGCCCTGCTCGACCAGCTGGCCGAGGTTCTTGTGGGTAGCGGACAGGATGCGCACGTCCACCGGTATCTCGTCGCGGCCGCCGATCGGGCGCACCGCCTTTTCCTGGATCGCGCGCAGCAGTTTCACCTGCATGTGCAGCGGCAGCTCGGCCACCTCGTCGAGGAACAGCGTGCCGCCCTGGGCCGACTGGAACAGGCCTTCCTTGTCGGCGCCGGCGCCGGTGAAGCTGCCTTTGCGATGGCCGAAAAATTCGCTTTCCATCAGCTCGGACGGAATCGCGCCGCAGTTGACCGGCACGAACGGGCCACCGGCGCGCGGGCCCTGCTCGTGGATCAGCCGCGCCACCAGCTCCTTGCCCACGCCGGATTCGCCCGCGATGTATACCGGCGCCTGGTTGCGCGCCAGCTTGCCGATGGTGGCGCGTACCTGTTGCATCGCCGCCGAGTCGCCGATCAGGCGCTCGCTGGCGTCGCCGCTTTTCGCCGCCGCGCCGCCGTTGCGCTTCTCTTCGGCCAGTCGCAGCGCGGTGCGCACCAGTCCGCGCAGCATCTGGATGTCGACCGGCTTGGAGACGAAGTCGAATGCGCCGGCCTTCAGCGCGTTCACCGCGGCGTCGACGTTGCCGTAGGCGGTGATCATCGCCACCGGCGTGTCCGGGCAGGTCTCGGCAATCAGCTCGATGATTTCCTGGCCGTTGCCGTCGGGCAGACGCATGTCGGTGAAGCACAGATCGTAATTGCGCTCGGCCAGCGCCCGGCGGGCCTCGCCCACGGTGCCTACCGCTTCCACCTGCAAATCCATCCTGCCCAGCGTGATGGTCAGCAGTTCGCGGATGTCGCGTTCGTCATCGATGACCAGAACGGTCTGTAGGCTCATGGCTCGGCGCATGGCAGGGGATAAGAGGAAGAATACCCGGCCGGGCAGTGCGGGGCAAAGCCTGTGAGGGG
>JAJXTX010000007.1 GCA_021783385.1 Pseudomonadota bacterium | reverse complement strand
ATGCGGAGCAGGCGGTGACCGATCGCGAATTCGCTGCCGCCGCCGCGCGCTATCCGTTCAACCCGCCGGCGACCAAGGAAGCGTATTTCTACCGGCGCATCTTCGAGCAGCATTTCCCCGGCGAGGCCTGCGCGGCGACGGTGCCCGGTGGCAAGTCGATCGCCTGCTCATCGCCGGCCGCGCTGGCGTGGGACCCTGCGTTTGCCAACGCCGCCGATCCGTCGGGGCGGGCGGTGAAGGGGGTGCATCAACAGGCGTTAAGGTGACGGGTTTGCTATCCTGTAATGCTTTACCCACGGCGTCCGCGGACGCCGGCAACCTCACCGGTACATCCCATGATCGAGACCAATCCCATCCTCGCGCAGATCGCGGACCTCAGCGGCCGCGTCGAGTCGCTTAGGGGGTATCTTTGACTACGCCGTCAAGAGCGAACGCCTGGAAGAAGTGACCCGCGAGCTGGAAAGCCCCACCGTGTGGGACGACCCGCCGCGGGCGCAGGAACTGGGCCGCGAGCGCGCCCGTCTGCACACCATCGTCGACGGCATCGACACGCTCAGCGCGGGGCTGGTCGACGCGCGCGAGCTGCTGGACATGGCCATCGCCGACCAGGACGAGGACACCGCGCAATCGGTGGTCGCCGATGTCGCGCGACTGGAGGCGCAGGTCAGCAAGCTGGAGTTCCAGCGCATGTTCTCCGGCAAGATGGACGCCAGCAACGCGTTCGTCGACATCCAGGCCGGCGCCGGCGGTACCGAGGCGCAGGACTGGGCCGAGATGCTGCTGCGCATGTATCTGCGCTGGTGCGAGTCGCGCGGCTGGCAGACCGAGCTGATGGAAGTTTCCGGTGGCGACGTGGCTGGCATCAAGTCCGCCACCTTCCGCGTCGAGGGCGACTACGCCTACGGCTGGCTGAAGACCGAGATCGGCGTGCACCGGCTGGTGCGCAAGAGCCCGTTTGATTCGGACAACCGGCGCCACACCAGCTTCACCTCGGTGTTCGTGTCGCCGGAAGTCGACGACGATATCGACATCGACATCAATCCGGCCGACCTGCGCACCGACGTCTACCGTTCGTCCGGCGCCGGCGGCCAGCACGTCAACAAGACCGAGTCGGCGGTGCGCATCACGCACATCCCGACCAATACGGTGGTGGCCTGCCAGACCGGCCGCAGCCAGCACGCCAACCGCGCCACCGCGATGAAGATGCTGGCGGCCAAGCTGTACGAGCTGGAAGTGCAGAAGCGCAACGTCGAGCGTGACGCGCTGGAGGCGAGCAAGTCCGACATCGGCTGGGGTAGCCAGATCCGCAACTACGTGCTGGATCAGAGCCGCATCAAGGATCTGCGCACCGGCATCGAACGCACCGACACGCAGAAGGTGCTCGATGGCGACCTGGACGAATTCATCGAGGCCAGTCTGAAGTCCGGGCTAGAGGCCGGCTCCAAACGCAGCGATGCCTGATCGTCCTTTCCATCAGCCTGTTCAATCTCCGACCCGAGGTGCCAGTATGAAACGTGAAGCGATTTTCGGAATGCTGCTCGCCTGCGCCACGCTGGCGCCATTTGCCGGCCCGGCCAGCGCCCAGCAGGGCTCTGCCAAGCAGGAGATCAAGCACGATGCCAAGGCGGCCGGCAAGGACATCGGCCACGGCGCAGTCGCCGTGGGGCATGCCACCAAGCACGTGGCCATCAAGATCGGGCACGGCGCGAAAGAGGCCGGCCACGGCATCGCGCAAGGTGCGCGCGAGGGCTGGGATGCGACCAAGCATGCAGTCAAGCACGTGTTCCACAAAGACGAATAAGCGCAGCGCCCGCGGCATGGCCCATCCACCCGAAATCCCAGAAACCGGACCCGTCAGCGCACGCGGCACCGGACGTCACGGAATCCAGCATGAGTGAAGCAACCGACACCCCGCCCATCGACCTGCCCATCGACGAGAACAAGCTGATCGCCGAGCGGCGCGAGAAGCTGAAAGCGCTGCGCGGGCAGGGCATCGCGTTCCCGAACGACTTTCGCATCGACAGCTTCGCCGGTGACCTGCAAGTGGAGTTTGCCGACAAGGACGTGCAGACGGCTGAAGCGATCGAGGTCGCCGCGCGGCGGGTGAAAGTGGCCGGGCGCATTGTGCTGAAGCGCGTGCAGGGCAAGGTCAGCTTCGTGCAGCTGCAGGACATGAGCGGTCGCCTGCAGCTGTTCATCCACCAGGGCACCTTGGGCGACGCCTACGAGGCGTTCAAGGGCTGGGACGCGGGCGACATCGTGGGTGCCGAGGGCCTGCTGATGCGCACCAAGACCGGCGAGCTGTCGGTGCGCGTGGATGCGCTGCGCCTGCTGACCAAGAGCCTGCGGCCGCTGCCGGACAAGTTCCACGGGCTGGCCGACGTGGAGCAACGCTACCGCCAGCGCTACGTCGACCTGATCGTCACCGAGGAAGCGCGCCGCACCTTCATGCAGCGCTCGCGTGTCATCGGCTTCATGCGCCAGTGGCTGGAGGCCGCGCCGCGTCGCTTCATGGAAGTGGAGACGCCGATGATGCACATGATCCCCGGCGGCGCCACCGCGCGACCGTTCGTCACCCATCACAACGCGCTCGACCTGGATCTGTACCTGCGCGTGGCGCCGGAGTTGTACCTGAAGCGCCTGGTGGTCGGCGGCTTCGACCGCGTCTACGAGATCAACCGCAACTTCCGCAACGAGGGCGTGTCGACCCGGCACAACCCCGAGTTCACCATGCTGGAGCTGTATCAGGCCTACGCCACCTATCACGACATCATGGACCTCACCGAGTCGGTGATCCGCGACACCGCGCAGCACGTGCTGGGCACCACCCAGCTGAGCTGGGAGGGCGCCGCGATCGACGTGGGCCCGGCGTTCCGCCGCTGGCGCATGGAAGACGCCGTGCTGGAACACAACCCCGAGATCAAGCGCGACGAGCTGCGCGACCGCGACGCAATGGCCGCCCACGCGCGCCGGCTGCACGTACCGGTGAAGCCGGGCTATGGCTGGGGCAAGCTGCTGCTGGAAATCTTCGAGAAGACCGTCGAGCACACCCTGATCCAGCCTACCTTCATCACCCAGCACCCGGTCGAGGTGTCGCCGCTGGCGCGCGAGAACGATACGGACAAGGGCATCACCGATCGCTTCGAGCTGTTCGTCAACGGCAGGGAAATCGCCAACGGTTTCTCCGAGCTCAATGACCCGGAAGACCAGGCTGCGCGCTTCCAGGCCCAGGTCGACGCCAAGGACGCCGGCGACGACGAGGCGATGCACTTCGACGCCGACTATATCCGCGCGCTGGAAGTGGGCCTGCCGCCCACCGGCGGCCTCGGCATCGGCATCGACCGGCTGGTGATGCTGCTGACGGATTCGGCGTCGATCCGCGATGTGCTGCTGTTTCCCTACATGCGACCGGAGGCCTGAACCATGTGGTACGCGATCCACTGCACCGATCATCCCGATTCGCTGGAAGCGCGCAAGGCTGCACGGCCGGCGCACCTGACCCGTCTGCAGCAGCTGCTGGAGCAGGGCCGGCTGCTGCTGGCCGGGCCGTTCCCGGCCATTGACGCGGAAGACCCGGGTCCGGCCGGCTTCAGCGGCAGCCTGATCGTGGCCGAGTTCGCCTCGCTGGCCGCGGCGCAGGCCTGGGCGGCCGCCGACCCGTACATGGCCGCCGGCGTCTATCGCGAAGTCAGTGTGAAGCCGTTCCGCAAGACCATGCCGGCATGACATCGCCGCCGCCGGCGTCTCCGATGGCGCAGCAGATCCGTCAGCGCCTCGCTGCGGCGCTGGCGCCGCTGGAGCTGGAGGTGCTGGACGAGGGCTACAAGCATGCCGGCCACGCCAACGCCGGCAAGGGGCATTTCCATGTGCGCATCGTCAGTGCAGCCTTCGCCGGCCTGCCGCCGCTGCGCCGCCATCGCCTCGTCTACGCGGCGCTGGATAGCCTGATGGACAACGGCATCCACGCGCTGTCCATCGACGCACAGACGCCTTCGGACACGAATACTTGAATATCAATTGCTTGGGAATACTTTCTCAGGTTATTTGTCAGGCCATGCGCATTGCGACCCGGCGCCGGGTTTGGCAGAGTGTCCTGTCGCCCGCGCCGCGGGCACCACCAATGAACCACCCGATGACCGCATGCGCCTGACCACCATCAAACTCGCCGGCTTCAAGTCCTTCGTGGACCCGACCACCCTGCATCTGCCGAGCAACATGATCGGCGTGGTCGGTCCCAACGGTTGCGGGAAGTCCAACATCATCGACGCGATCCGCTGGGTGATGGGCGAGAGCGCGGCCAGTCGGCTGCGCGGCGACTCGCTCACCGACGTGATTTTCTCCGGTTCCAACACGCGCAAGCCGGTGGGCCAGGCCACGGTGGAGCTGATCTTCGACAACGCCGACGGCTCGATCCAGGGCGAGTACGGCCAGTACGCCGAGATCTCGGTGAAGCGCCAGGTCAGCCGCGACGGCCAGTCGGCGTATTTCCTCAACGGCGCGCGCTGCCGCCGGCGCGACATCACCGACCTGTTCCTCGGCACCGGGCTGGGCCCGCGCAGCTACTCGATCATCGAACAGGGCATGATCAGCCAGATCATCGAGGCGCATCCGGAAGAGCTGCGCATGCACCTGGAGGAGGCCGCCGGCATCTCCAAGTACAAGGAGCGCCGCAAGGAAACCGAGAGCCGCATCAAGGCCACCCGCGAGAACCTCGACCGCGTGCGCGACGTGCGCGATGAGGTCGACAAGCAGCTGGATCACCTCAACCGGCAGGCCCGCGCCGCCGAGCGCTGGAAGGCGCTGAAAGAGGAGCAGACGCGCAAGGAGGCCGAGTTGCGCGCGCTGGAATACCGCGGACTGAAGAGCCAGCACGACGGCGAAGGCGCCGATCTCGGCGTGGCCGAAACCGAGATCGAGCGGCAGCTGGCCGGCCAGCGCCAGATCGAGGCGCAGCTGGAAAGCGTGCGCGATCGCCACATCGGTGCCAGCGATCACCTGAACCAGGTGCAGGCTGAGGTGTACAAGGTCGGCGCCGAGATCGCGCGCGTCGAGCAGCAGGTACGGCACAACCGCGAAACCGCCGAGCGGCTGCAGCGCGCGCAGGTCGACGCCGAGCGGGAACACGCCGAGCTGGCCGCGCATCTGGCCACCGACAGCGCGCAGGTGGAGGCGCTGCGCGCGGCGCTGGCCGAGGGCGAGCCGAAACTGGAGGCGCTGCAGCAGCTGCAGGAAGACACCGCGCAGGCGCTGCGCGACACCGAGGCGAAGCTGGCCGACTGGCAGCCGCGCTGGGACAGCCACACGCGCAACGCCGGCGAGTCCAGCCGCGCGGCCGAGGTGGAGCGCACCAAGCTCAACTATCTGGATCGCCAGGCGATCGACCTGTCCAAGCGTCGGGAAGCGCTGGAGGCCGAACAGCAAGCCACCGACGTGGCCGCGCTGGATGCCATCGGTGTGCAGCTGCACGCCGAGCACGACGCTCAGCGCGAGCGCGTCGAGACGCTCGGCCAGTTGCTCGATCAGCACAAGCTCAGCCACGAGAAGGTGCAGGACGAAGAGCGCCAGCTGCAGTCCACGCTCAACGAGGCGCGCCAGCAATTGCAGTCAGCGCGCGGCCGGCATGCCTCGCTCGAAGCGCTGCAGCACGCGGCGCTGGGCCAGGAAGAAAGCGCCGCCAGCGGCTGGCTGGCACGGCTGGGACTGGACCGATCGCGCCGGCTCGGCGCCTCGCTGCAGGTCGAGGCCGGCTGGGAAACCGCGGTGGAAACCGCGCTGAGCGGCTTCCTCGACAGCGTGCTGGTGGATGGCGCGCACGCGCTCGCCGCCGAATTCCCCGCGCTGGACAACGCCGACGTCGCGCTGCTGGATGCGACCGACGGCAGCGCCCACACTGCCGGCACGCTGGCCGCCCACGTGCGCGGACCGGCCGCCGCGCTGGCGATCCTCGGCCACGTGCTGACGGCCGAATCGCTCGGCGAGGCGCAGCAACGAGTGACCGCACTGTCCGCGCTGGCGCCGTACCAGTCGGTGATCACCCGCGCCGGCGAGTGGCTGGGCCTAGGCTGGGCCCGCGTGCGCCGCGCGCAGGGCAGCCAGGTCGGCGTACTGGCACGCGAGCGCGAGATCCGCTTGCTGGCCGCGCAGATCGACGCCCTTGAAACCCAGCTCGAAGACGCCAGCGAGCGGCTGGACCACCTGCGCACCGCCCGCTTCGAGGCCGAGCGGGCGCGCGACGATGCCCAGCGCGAGCTGTACAACGCACACCGGCGCCAGGCGGAACTGGCCGGCCAGCTGCAGAGCCATCGCGGCAAGCTGGAAACCGCCCGCGCCCGCGCCGAGAAGGTCGGCGGCGAGCTCGCGCAGCTGGCCACCCAGCTCGACGAACTGCAGGGCCACACGCGTGAGGCGCGCGCGCGGCTGGACGAAGCGGTCGGCCTGATGGGCGATCTGGAAGATCAGCGCCGCGAGCTGGAGAACGAACGCCGCAGCCTGCTTGAAGCGCGCGAGGAAGCGCGCATGAACGCGCGTGAGGCGGCCGATCAGTCGCACTCGCTGGCGCTGTCGCTGGAGTCGAAGCGCTCCGCGCTGGCCTCGCTGGAACAATCGCTGGCGCGCATGCAGACGCAGCTGCGCCAGATCGAGGCGCGCCGCGACGAGATCGGCGCACAGCTCGCCGCCGGCTCCGATCCGATCGCCGAACTCGAAGCCGAGCGCCAGGCCTGCCTCGACCAGCGTCTGCTGGTCGATCGGCAGCTGGTCGAGGCCCGGCGCGCGCTGGAGGACTGCGACCTGACCCTGCGCCAGCTCGAGCAGCAGCGCCATCTGGCCGAGCAGGGCCTGGCCAGCCTGCGCGAGCGGCTGTCCGAAAAGCGTCTCGCCGCGCAGGCGCTGCAGCTGCGCGCCGAGCAGCTGGCGCAGGCGATCAGCGCCTCCGGGCTGGAGCTGGAAACGCTGCTGGCCGAGTTGGCCGACGACATCGATGCCGCCCAGTGGCGCCAGCAGCTGGTCGAGCTGGGCCAGAAGATCCTCCGGCTGGAGCCGGTCAACCTGGCCGCGATCCAGGAGCACGCCGAACAGAGCGAGCGCAAGACCTATCTGGACAACCAGCTGGCCGACCTGGTCAGTGCGATGGAGACGCTGGAGGGCGCGATCAAGAAAATCGACCGCGAAACCCGCCAGCGCTTCAAGGAAACCTTCGACAAGGTCAATGCCGGCGTGCAGGAGCTGTTTCCGCGCCTGTTCGGCGGCGGCCATGCGTACCTGGAACTCACCGGCGACGACCTGCTCAACACCGGCGTGGCGATCATGGCGCGGCCGCCGGGCAAGCGCGTGTCCAACATCACGCTGCTGTCCGGCGGTGAAAAGGCGCTGACCGCGGTGGCGCTGGTGTTCGCCATCTTCGGCCTGAACCCGGCGCCGTTCTGCCTGCTCGACGAGGTCGACGCACCGCTGGACGAGGCCAACGTGGGGCGCTTCTCCAGCCTCGTGCGCGAGATGAGCGAGAAGGTGCAGTTCATCTTCATCAGCCACAACAAGGCCACCATGGAAGCGGCCACCCAGCTCTGCGGCGTCACCATGCGCGAGCCGGGCGTGTCGCGACTGGTGCAGGTGGACCTCGCCGAAGCGGCTAAACTGGCCGGGGCTGCCTGAGGAACTGATGATGACGCCGCTATCCGTGCTCGCCCTCACCTGGAACCCTGTCGTCGGCATCCCGCTGGTCATCTTCGGCGTGATCGTGCTGGCCCTGATCTGGCTGTTCGATCAGCCGAAGAAGGAGCAGGGCAAGCGCCGCGGCGCCGCCAGCGCGCCGCCCGGCGAACGGCGTGAGCCCACGCTGGGCGACGGGCCGAGCCTCGCCGACGATCCGTTTTTCAGCGTGCACGACCAGCCGCTGGGTGGCGCGCATGGCGCCGCCGCGCCGCCGCAGCAGGGCGAGCTGGAGGTCGGCCTGCGCGAGGAGCTGGAGCGCCTCGGCGCCACCCTGTCCGGCGAACAGGCAGCGGCCAGGCCACTGTCAGGGCTGCGCGGTCATGCAGCCTCGATCGTCGACGCGCTGCGCGCGCCCAGTGCCGATCCGACACCGACACCCACCCCGCGGCGTACCGTCGCCGAACCCGCCGCGCCCCGGCCAGCTGTCGCTGCTGCCGCGCCGGCCCCGAAGATTCCGCCACGCTCGGATCTCGGTCGGCGTCCGGCGCAGCTGCCGGTGGAGCGCATCGTCACGCTGTTCGTGGTGGCGCGCGAAGGCGCGCCTTTCCACGGCCCGGATCTGGTGGTGGCGGCCGAAAAGGCCGGCCTCGAATTCGGCGACATGGGCATCTACCACCGGCTGGTCGACGGCAAGCGCGAGCTCGGGCCGATCTTCAGCGTGGCCAACATGCTCAAGCCGGGCAACTTCGACCTGGGCCGACTGGACGCGCTGCGCACTCCCGGTGTGAGCTTCTTCATGACCCTGCCGGCGCCGCTGAAGGCGCTGGATGCGTGGGACGCGATGCTGCCCACCGCGCAGCGGCTGGCCGAGCTGCTTGACGGCCACGTGCTCGACGAGGAGCGCAACGCGCTCGGTCGCCAGCGCATCGCCCACATCCGCGACCAGCTGCGTGGCTGGGACCGCGATCACGAAGGCAAGGAAATCATCTTCGGACGCTGAGCCGGTCCGGCGGTGACGGCAAGCAAGGATGCAGACCAGCGGCCGCTACCAGACCAGATCGTCCGGCACCGGGAACTGGCGGTAATACTCGTCGTCCGCTGCCACGTTGCCGCTGGCCGCGGCTTCGCCGTGGTCCAGCGCGGAATGATCCACTGCGGCTTGATCCATCGGAGCGTGATCCAGCACGATCATGCCGGCATCGCGTTCGCGCACCTTGTCCGCAGCGATGCGCGGCAGCAGTTCGTAGCCCTGTTCGTGGCGAACGATCACCAGCGTGCCGCTGGCCAGCTGGGCGCGCAGCGAGATGTTCACCAGCACGCTGCGAATGCTGTCGCCATCGCGAAAGCGGTAGGCGATCTCGCCTTCGCGCCTGACCTTGTGCGTCTCCACGATCTGGCGGATCTGGGCTCGCTGCTCGTGCGCCCGCGCCTGCGCGTTGCGCTCGGCCGACAGCTGGCGATCGCGCTCGGCGCGTTCGGCCTGCAGCCGCTGTGCATCCACCTGCTCGCCGGCTGGCGGCGCGGCCGCCTTGCCGTGGCGCTGCTTGCTCTGTTCGCGCACGACCTGGGCGGCTTTGGCCTTGTTGACCAGGCCGGCCTTGAGCAGCTGTTCCTGCAGGGGATTGCGCATGGTTAGGAGGGTAGTGGCCGCGCACGATCGCGTCGGCAATTGTAACGCGACCGCCCGGCCGGGGCGGCCGGTTTCCGCCGAACCCACCGCACCTGCCGCAGCGTGTCCGGTGGTGTCGGGATGCGACGCGCTACCGGTGCGCGTCGAAGGCGCAACCTAGCGAGGCGCTCTGGTGGGCCTCGGCGTGATCGGTTTGCAGGGTGGTGTGGGTGATCGCGAAGCGGTCGTGCAGCATGGCTTCCACCAGTCGCCGCACTTCGTGGCAGTCGATCTCGTGCTCGACGTGGATGTGCCCCGATAGCGCCGACATGCCCGAGGTCACTTCCCACACGTGCAGGTCGTCCAGCCGGATCACTGCGGGGATGGCGCGGATCGCCGTGGCGATCGCCACCGGATCAAGCCCGCGCGGTGCCGCTTCCAGAAAAATCCGTCCGGATTCGCGCACCAGGCCGATGCCAGCCTTCAGCATCAGTCCGGCCACCACCAGCGCGGCGATGGCGTCGAGGCGGTTCCAGCCGCTCCACCAGATCCCGGCGCCGGCGAGCGCGGTGGCGACGAAGGCATATAGATCGGTAAGGATGTGCTGGAAGCTGCCTTCCACGTTGAGGCTTTGCCGGTTCGCCTTGCTCATGAACCACACGGCGAGCAGGTTGACACCGATGCCGATGATCGCCACCACCGTGACCAGCGGGCCGTTGACCACCGGCGGCTCGATCAGCCGCTGGATCGCCTCGACGATGAACCACACCGACAGCAGCACCAGCGTGAGGCCGTTGGCTTGCGCGCTGAGGATCTCGACCCGCTTCAGCCCGAAGGTGTAACTGCCCCTGGCTGGCCGGCTGGCCAGCCGCATCGCCAGCAGCGCCAGGCCGATCGAGCCGACGTCGGTCAGCATGTGGCCGGCATCGGAAATCAGCGCCAGCGAGCTGGCCATGATGCCGACCACCACCTCGACCAGCATGAAGCCGAGCAGCAGCAGCAGCGCGATGGTCAGGTACCGGTGGTCGGCATTCGGCGCTACGCCGTGGGCATGGCCGTGCGAGTGGTCGTGGCCGTGGTCGTGCTGGTGTGGCTTGGTGGGGTTTTCGGCCATGCTGATCTCCGGCAAGGCGGCCACCTTACGCGACTACTGCGGTGTTATGACATTGCAGGCGCCGCGCGGTCGCCGCGCGCGCCTTCCCCGGCGCGGCGGCGTCCGCTCATTCGTGCTCCAGACCCCAGATGCGGTGGGCGTCGATCAGCAGGCGGTAGCGGGCGCGCAGGGCGGCCACCTGCGCTTCCAGCGCGGCTTGCGCCACTTCCAGCGACTGCTGCCGCGCCAGCAGCAGGGTCTGCACGTCGGCCTCGCCCAGCGTGTACGCGCGCTGGGTCAGCCGCGCGGTGTCAGCCGCCTGACGCGCACCTTGCTCGGCCAGCTGCCAGCGCGCGTGGTTGCTGCTGGCGTCGGTGTAGGCCGTGCTGATTTCCGCCTCGATGGTGCGCCGTACGCGGTCACGCGCCGCCGCTGCCGCCTCGATGCCGCTCAGTGCCTGGCCCAGCCGCTCACGCCGGTAGCCGCCGGGCAGCGGCACCGACACGCTGACGCCGATCACCCGCTCGCGACCGAACACTTCGGAGGCAGTGAACACGCCGAAGGTGGGGTCGGGCAGGCGGTCGGCACGCACGCGGCTGGCCTGCTGCTCGGCCTTGCGCAGCTCCAGGTCGGCCTGGCGCAGCGGATCGCTGGTGGCGAGGATGCGCTCGCGCCACGCCGGCGCGCCCTGGCTGACCGGCTGCGGCTGGCTCAGCATCGGCGCGTTGGCGGGCACCGCCGGAAAGCGGATCTCCAGCCGCGCCCGCGCCTTGTCGGCCTCCGCTCGCGCCGCGGCCAGCCGCTGCTGCACTTGCGCCGCATCGCCGGCAGCCACGTTCACCTCCAGCGTCGACGCGTCGCCGGCGCGCTGCCGCGCCTGCACCGCGCGCAGGTTGGACTCGGCAAACTGCGCCTGCTCGGCCAGCAGCGCCTGCATGCGACCGCTCTGCAGCCAGTCCATCCACAGCTCCAGCAGGCTGCGCGCCGCCTCATGCACGGCCTCGTTGAGATGGGCGTCGGCCAGCGCGATCTCCATTTCGCCGAGCTGGCGATCGAGCGCCTTCTTGCCGGGCAGACGCACGCTGCGCTCCAGCTGCGCCGACCACTCGCGTGAGGCTGGGCCGATCTCGTAGCGACGCTGCTGGCCGGTGCCGCGCAGCGTCCATTCGTACGGTGAGGCGCGCAGCATGCCGGCGACATGGCTGGCGCCGCTGACGTTGGCCAGCGCCTCCTGCACGGCGGGGTCCTGCCGCAGCAGGCCGATGGCTACCGCGGCGGACGGCAGGTCGGACGGCGTGGGCAGCGGATCGGCGTCCGGCATCGCCGCGAGCGGGCCGGCGGCGAGCAAAAGCAGCCACAGATGGCGGCGCTTCATGCGAGTTCTCCTTCGAGCAGGATCGGTGATGCCCAGTAGCGGATGCCGGTGCCGGCAAACTCTGCGCGCAGCAGCTGCTGCAGGGTGTCGGTTTCGGCCAGCGTCAGCAGGATCTGCACGCAGACCGAGCGGCTGCGGCCAAGCACCTGCTCCAGCGGCTGCATGCGCCCGCTGGTGGTGCCGTGACTGAAGGTGGGCAGGCTGATGAAGACCGCGTCGCCGAAATTCAGCAGCAGCACGTCGAGCAGTTTTTCCTCGACCTCGGCGGCGCAGACCAGCGCAAAATTGTACTTATCCATGGCGCACCTCCGCGGTGGCGTGTGCGAAGCGCAGGTAGAGAATGGGAAGCAGGATCAGGGTCAGCGCGGTGGCGGTCACCAGCCCGCCGATGACCACGATCGCCAGCGGCCGCTGCACCTCCGAGCCGGGTCCGCTGGCAAACAGCAGCGGGATCAGTCCGAAGGCAGTGATCGAGGCGGTCATCATGACCGGCCGCAGGCGCCGCTCGGCGCCCACGATGACCGCTTGCAGGCGGTCCAGCCCTTCGGCCTGCAGCTGGTTGAAATAGCTCACCAGCACCACGCCGTTGAGCACCGCAATGCCAAGCAGGGCGATGAAGCCGACCGAGGCCGGCACCGACAGGTATTCGCCGGTCAGCCACAGCGCGATCACGCCGCCGACCAGCGCGAACGGGATGTTGCTGAGCACCAGCAGCGACTGCCGCACCGAGCCGAAGGTGGAGAACAGGATCAGGAAGATCAGCCCCAGCGCCAGCGGCACCACCAGGGTCAGTCGCGCCGCCGCGCGCTGCTGATTCTCGAACTGGCCGCCCCAGCTGATGTGGTAGCCGGTCGGCAGGCTGATCGCCTTGGCGATCTTCGCCTTGGCCTCCTCCACGAAACCGACCAGGTCGCGGCCGCTGACGTTGGCGATCACCACGCTGTAGCGACTGCCCATTTCGCGGTCGATCTTCACCGGGCCGCCGTCGCGCACCAGCCGCGCCACACTTTGCAGCGGCACGCTGCTGCCGTCGGGCGCGGTAAGGCGCAAGTTGGCGAACTCCGCCGGCGACAACTTCACCCGGTCGGGCCCGCGCAGCAGGATCGGCACGCGCCGGTTGCCCTCGATCACCAGCCCCGCGCGCTGCCCCTCGATCTGCGCGCGCAGCGCGTCCTGCACGTCCTCCACCGACAGCCCGAAGCGGCCGGCGGCGAGCCGGTCCACGATCACCCGCAGGTACTGCACGCCGTCGTTCTGCACCGTGTAGACGTCCTCGCTGCCTGGCACCGTCTTGATCTGCGCCTCGATCCGGCCGGCCAGCGCGTTGAGCACGCCGAGGTCGGGGCCGAACACCTTGATCGCCAGGTCGCCGCGCACGCCGATGATCATTTCCTGCACGCGCATGTCGATCGGCTGGGTGAAGCTGTACTTGATGCCGGGAAGATCATCGAGCACGGCGCGGATCTTGCCGATCAGCTCGTCCTTGCTGTGCACCGTCCACTGCTTCGCCGGCTTCAGCACCAGGAAGGTGTCGGTCTGGTTCAGGCCCATCGGGTCGAGGCCGATCTCGTCGGCGCCGGCGCGCGCGACGACCCCGGTGATCTCCGGCACCCGCGCCAGCAGCGCCTGCTGGATCTTCAGATCGAGCGCGGCGGTCTGCTCCAGGCTCACGCTGGGCAGCTTCTCGATGCCGACGATGATGTCGCCCTCGTCCATCGCCGGCATGAAGGTCTTGCCGACCATCGCATACACGCCCGCCGCCGCCGCCAGCAGCAGCCCGGCGGCGATGAACACCACGCGCTGGCGCCGCATCGCCCACGCCAGCAGCGGGCGATACGCGGCGAGCAGCTGGCGCGGCAGCCACGGCTCGGTGTGCGCGATCCGGCCGAGCAGGAACGACGCCAGCACCGGGATCACGGTCAGCGACAGCAGCAGTGAGCTGGCCAGCGCGAACGCGATGGTCAGCGCCACCGGCACGAACAGCTTGCCTTCCAGACCCTGCAGGGTCAGCAGCGGCAGGAACACCGTGATGATGATCAGGATGCCCGCCGTCACCGGCACCGCCACCTCGCGCACCGCGCGAAAGATGATGTGCAGGCGTGGCAGCTTGCCCCCGCCGGCATCGCGGCCCAGGTGCTGCACGATGTTCTCCACCACCACCACCGCCGCGTCGACCAGCATGCCGATCGCGATGGCCAGTCCGCCCAGACTCATCAGGTTGGCCGACATGCCGCTGCCGCGCATCAGGATGAAGGTGGTCAGCGCTGCCAGCGGCAGCACCAGCGCCACCGTCACCGCAGCGCGCAGGTTGCCGAGGAACGCGCCCAGCAGCACCAGCACCAGCAGGGTGCCCTCGATCAGCGCCTTCGACACCGTGCCGACCGCCTTGTTGACCAGCTCGGCGCGGTTGTAGAACACCTTGATGCTGACGCCCTTCGGCAGGCTCGGCGCCAGCTCGGCCAGCTTCTGCTGCACGCCGTCCACCACCTGCCGCGCGTTGGCGCCGGCCAGTCCCAGCACCAGCCCCTCGACCGCCTCGCTCTGGCCGTCCTTGGTCACTACGCCGTAGCGGGTCAGCGCGCCCACGCGCACCTCGGCCACGTCGCCCATGCGTACCGGCACACCGTTCTTGCGCGTGACGACCAGGGCGCGCAGGTCGTCGAGGCTGCGGATATTGCCCTCGCTGCGCACCAGCAGCACCTCGTCGCCCTCGCTCAGGCGACCGGCGCCATCGTTGCGGTTGTTGGCGGTGATCGCGGCTTGCAGGCTGTTGATCGACAACCCCAGCGCGGCCAGCCGCACCGGATCGGGCACCACCTCGAAGCTGCGCACCATGCCGCCGAGCGCGTTGACGTCGGCCACCCCGGGCACCGCGCGCAGGGCCGGGCGGATGGTCCAGTCGAGCAGGCTGCGGCGTTCGGCCAGCGACATCCCCGGTGCTTCGACGGTGAACATGAACATCTCGCCCAGCGGGGTGGTGATCGGTGCCATGCCACCGCTGATGCCGGGCGGCAGGTCGGCGAGGATGCCGTTCAGGCGTTCGGCCACCTGCTGCCGCGCCCAGTAGATGTTGGTGCCGTCCTCGAAGTCGATGGTCACGTCGACCAGGCCGTACTTGGACACCGAGCGCAGCATGCGCTGGGCGGGAATGCCGAGCATTTCCACCTCGATCGGAATCGCGATGCGGGTCTCGACCTCTTCCGGGGTCATCCCGGGCGCCTTCATGATCACCTTGACCTGGGTGCTGGAGACATCCGGAAAGGCGTCGATCGGCAGGTGCTGGAACGCGTACCAGCCGGCGCCGGCGAGCAGGCCGGCGACCAGCAGCACGAACAGGCGCTGGGCAAGCGCAAACTGGATCAGGCGATTGAGCATGTCATGCGCCCCCACTCTGGCCGAGCCAGGCCGCCTTGAGCGCGATCACGCTGCTCACCGCCACCTGGTCGCCCGGCTTGAGCGCGCCTTGCACGCTCACCGACGCGCCGGCGCTGGCCACCACGCTGACCTTGCGCGCCTCGAAGCCCTGCGCCGTGCGCACGAACACCCACGCCTGCTCGCCCTGGCGTGCCAGCGCCGCCAGCGGCAGCGACCACGCGCCCGCGCTGTCGGCAAACGGCAGCTGCACCTGCACGAACTCGCCCGGCCGCACGCGCTCGACGCCGCGGGTGACCTGCGCGCGCAGGCTCACCGTCTGGCCTTCGCCGACCACCGCGCTGGCCTGCATCGGCCGCGCCGTCACCGCGCGGCCGACCACGCTGATCTCGCCGTCCTTCGCCCACGCATCGGCGCTATCGGCCGGAATCTGGATGTCCAGCCACAGCTGGCTCGGATCGGCGATGTGCAGCAGCGGGTCGGCCGCCGCGACGCGCTGGCCGGGTCGCGCCAGCAGGTCGACCACCAGTCCGGTGCTGCGCGCCCTGACCAGCAGCGACTCCTGCGGCACGCCGGCGCCGATCAGCCGCGCCACCGCCGGCGCATCCAGCCCGACCAGATGCAGCGCGCCGCTGGCCTGGCGCAACGCGGCCTGGCTGTCGCTGGCCGCCGCTTCCGCTTCGAGCAGGCGCCGCCGCGGCACGATGCCTTCGGCGAACAGCTGCTTTTCGCGCTGCAGGGTCTGCTGCGCCAGCCGGTTGTGGCTGGCCGCCTGCAGCGCCGCCAGCTGCAGCTGACCAAACTCCGGGCTGGCCAGTCGCAGCATTGGCTGGCCGCTCGCCACGCGCTGATGTTCAGTGACCAGCAGCTGATCGACGACGCCGGCCACCGGCGCGCTGATCACGCTGTCCTGCTGCGGCGGCAGCATCACCCGCGCCGGATAGCTGAGGCCGCGGATCGTGGTGGGCTGGTCCAGCCGTTGCAGGGTGACGCCGAGCGCGCGCATCTGCGCGGGAGTGACCGCGAACGACGCGCGCTCGGCGGCATGGGCGGAAAAGGACAACAGCAAGGCGCTGGCCAGCGCGCCACGCGCGCAGGCTCGCCACAAGCGAAAACTCATGGGGAAGAACTCCGGAAAAGGGGAACGCTCAGCAGCGCTGCTGCAAACAGGCAGCCGGCGGCTTGGATGACGCAGGGGCAACACGCAGTACTCCCGACGGATCGAGGATCAACGGAGGGCCGCTATCAGCGGCCGGCATACGTTGCGATCAGGCGATGGGAGGGCGGTCGGGCATCGCCGGCGCGCCCTGCGGCACAAGCCGGTGCCGCCACGGCGGGCAGAGGCTGTCGGGCAGGGCGGGGTGGCGCAGCTCGGCCATCAGGCCGGGCAGGTTGAACACCGCACCCGCGAGGAAATGCAGGTGCGCGTCGGAGCTGTCCGCAGCGGGCAGGCCCTCGGACGGGGCCTTCACGTGAAGGTCGCCAGCGAGGTCGGACGCCAGCAGGAAAGCCGATTCGCGGTCATCGTGGTGGGCGTGCGGCAGCCAGCGCGGCATGGTCGAAGCGGTCAGCATGAACAGCAACGCCAGCGTCATCCAGCGCACCACCGTGAGGTGGCGACGATGCAGATGGCGAAGGGTGCGCAGGCTGTACATACGCCGCTCAGGATGCGTGCTGCCTTTGCAAAAGGCAAGTCACGGCGGCGCGCTCAGGCGGCCGCCGCGATCCGCACCGGCACCGACTTGTACGCCGGCGTGCCCGAGCGGGCGTCGTAGTCGTGCAGCGCGATCAACACGTTGCCCTCCGGGTAGTACATCGCCACCGAGCCGCGCGCGATCTCGTAGGCCACCGCGGTATAGCCGCGCACGGCACGCTCGCCGCCCGCACTGGCGATCGCCTCGACGTCGATGCGGTCGCCGTGGCGCAGGCCGCGATCGGCCAGGTCCTGCGGGTGGATGAAGATCACGTCGCGACGACCGCTGATGCCGCGGTAGCGGTCGTCCATGCCATAAATGGTGGTGTTGTACTGGTCGTGCGAGCGGATGGTGGTGAGGGTGAGCGCACCGGCGGGCGGTTCGTCGTCCTCGGCCAGCCCCGGTGCAAGCAGGAAATGCGCGCGCTGGTCCGGCGTGGCCCACACCCGCTCGGAGGCGGCGATGTACAGGCGGAAGCCGCCCGGTGCGCGCACCCGCTCGTTGTAGCGGGCGAAGATCGGAAATACCGCCTCGATCGCGTCGCGGATGCGGTCATAGTCGGCCGCCATGGCCTCCCACTCGACCCGGCTGTGCGGCAGCGTGGCGCGCGCCAGCATGGCGACGATGGCCGGCTCGGATTTCAGCAGCGGGCCGGCCGGTTTCAGGCGCCCCTGCGAGGCGTGCACCATCGACATCGAGTCTTCCACCGTCACCGACTGGAAGCCGCTGGCCTGCACGTCCAGCTCGGTGCGGCCCAGGCACGGCAGGATGATCGACTCGCGCGCCAGGATCAGGTGCGAGCGGTTGAGCTTGGTGGCGATATGCACCGCCAGGTCGAGCCGGGCCATGCCGGCGAAGGTGGCCTGCGGGTCGGACATCGCCACCGCCAGGTTGCCGCCGAGGCAGATCAGCGCCTTCGAGCGGCCGTCGCAGATCGCCTTCACCGCCTCCACCGCATCGTGGCCGTGTGCGCTCGGCGGGGTAAAGCCGAAGCGCTTGCGGATGCCATCCAGCAGCGCGCGATCAGGTTTCTCGGTGATGCCGACGGTGCGGTCGCCCTGCACGTTGGAGTGGCCGCGCAGCGGGCAGATGCCGGCGCCCTTGCGGCCGATGTTTCCACGCAGCAACAGCAGGTTGGCCAGTTGCTGCACGTTTTCGGTGCCATGGCGATGCTGGGTGATGCCCATGCCGTAACACACGATCACGCGATTGGCCTTGGCGTAGACCTGCGCCGCCGCCTCGATCTCGGCGCGTGCGAGGCCGGACTGGCGCTCGATCGCCGCCCACGCGGTGGCGCGCAGATCCGCCGCCAGTGCCTCGAAGCCGGTGGTGTGCGTGGCGATGAAGTCGCGATCGAGCTTGCCGCTGCCGCCGGCGGCAAGGTCCGCCGCGTCGAGGTCGAGCAGGCTTTTCATCATTCCCTTGAGCACCGCCAGGTCGCCACCCACCTTCACCTTGTAGTAGGTCGAGGCGATCGGGGTGGAGCCGCCGGTAAGCATCTGGGTCGGGCTCTGCGGATTGGTGAAACGCTCCAGGCCGCGCTCGGGCAGCGGGTTGAACACGATGATCGGCACGCCGCGCTGCGCCACCTCGCTCAGCGTGCCGAGCATGCGCGGATGGTTGGTGCCGGGGTTGTGGCCGATCGAGAACAGCGCATCGCAGTGCTCGAAATCCTCCAGCGTCACGGTGCCCTTGCCGACCCCGATCGACTCGGGCAGGCCTACGCTGGTGGCCTCGTGGCACATGTTGGAGCAGTCGGGAAAGTTGTTGGTGCCGTACTCGCGCGCCCACAGCTGATACAGGAACGCCGCCTCGTTGGAGGCGCGGCCGGAGGTGTAGAACTCGGCCATGTTGGGGTCGGGCAGGGCGCGCAGGCGGTCGCCGATGCGTGCCATCGCCTCGTCCCAGCCGATCGCCCGGTAGGTATCGCTGGCATGGTCGTAGGCCAGCGGATGGGTCAGTCGCCCCTCGTTCTCCAGCGCATGGTCGTGCCAGCCCCACAGCTCGCTCACCGTATGCGCGGCGAAAAACTCGGGCGTGGCGCGCTTGGCGGTGGCTTCCCAGGTCACTGCCTTGGCGCCGTTCTCGCAGAACTCGAACGAGGAGGTGTGCTGCGGATCGGGCCACGCGCAGCCGGGGCAGTCGAAGCCGGCCTGCTGGTTGACGCGCTTCAGCGCACTGGTCTCGCGGCCCACGCCCATCTGCTCGCGCACCGCGCTGGCTACCGCGCGCAGCGCGCCCCAGCCGCCCGCCGGTGCGGCGTACTCGCTGACCCCGGGGATTTTTTTCTCGCTCATCGCCATGCGCTGCGTTTTTCAAGCCGCAGATGATCCCATGAGTACGGCGCGGCTGGCGAGCCGGCCCCTGTCAGCCCCTCACAGCTGCGATTTCAGGGGCAGCGCGACAATCTCCGCCAGCCGCTGTCGCCACGGCCGCTGCTGCCACATCTCCAGCGTGCAGGGCTTGCTGTGCAACAGATCGGCTTCCATCACCGCGGTCATGCGCGCGGCGAAGGCGTCGGAGTAGACATTGAGGCTGGCCTCGTCGTTCAGCTCGAATGAGCGCAGATCGAAATTGGTCGAGCCGACCGACACCAGGTGCTGATCCAGGATCAGCAGCTTGTTGTGCATCATGGTGGGCTGGTACTCGTGGATTTCCACGCCCGCCGCCAGCAGCTTGCCCCATTCGCCGCGCGAGGACACGCGCACCAGACCGGAGTCGATGTGCCGCCCGGGCACCAGCACGCGCACGCGCGCGCCGCGGCGGCGTGCGGCCAGCAGCGCTGCGATCACGATCGGATCGGGCACGAAATACGCCGCCTGCAGGTCGATCGAGTGTGTGGCCGCCGCGATCGAGAGCAGGTACATCAGGTGCATGCTGGCGCTGCCGCCGGCGGGCGAACTGACGAACAGGTGCATCGCCTCGCTGCCTGCCGGCTGCAGCGGCGGGTAGTAGATGTCGCTGTGCAGCACGCTGCCGGTGGTCTTGATCCAGTTGTCCATGAAGGCTGACTGCATCTGCGCCACCACCGGCCCCTCGACCCGGAAATGCAGGTCGCGCCAGTGCTGCGGGTCCTGCGCGTGACCATTCCACTGGTCGGCGATGCCCACGCCGCCGGTGAAGCCGATGCGGCCGTCGAGCACCAGCAGCTTGCGGTGGGTGCGGTTGTTGAGGCGCCCGATGCTGTACCAGCGCAGCGGGTGGTAGCGCCGCAGCTGCACCCCCGCCGCGCTCAGTTCGTCAAGCAGGCGCTGATCGATCTTGGCGCTGCCGAGCCAGTCCAGCATCACATGCACCGGCACGCCGGCGCGGGCGCGCTCGCACAGCGCATCGGCGAACGCGCGGCCGATCTCGCCGGACCAGTAAATGTAGGTTTCGAAGGTGATGCTGCGCGTGGCGGCGCGGATCGCCGCCAGCATCGCCGGAAAGATCTGCTCGCCATTTTCCAGCACCTCGACGCGATTGCCGCCGAGCACGTCCGGCCCCAGCATCGCGTTCATCTCCAGCAGGAACTGCGGATCGGCGATCGTGTGGCAATGCTCCACCTTGTGCCGGATGTCCTTTTCCGGCTTGTGGAAATTCATGCCGATGAAGATGACCAGCGCCGTCACCAGCGTTGTCGCCAGTGCTGTGATCAGGATGCCTGACATGAAGCGCTTCTCCAGTGTGCGTCAGCGGCTGGCGCACGGCACCCCACGGCTCGACGATGCATCGCAGTGTGAGCGGATCGATGTGAGCGCTTCGCGATGCACGCGGCCGCTGCGTGCCGGCTTGCCTGCCTCGCACAGAGATGCTGCTGGAGATCCCCTCAGCAACTGGCTGCCATGATGTGCAGTACGGTTTTGCCGTGCAGATCCTGCAGTGGAAAGCAGGCTCGGTGGGTTGCCGGATCGAGCGTCACCATGTGCGCATCCGGGCCGAGGCGGCCCTGGCCGATCCGGTGCAGCGACCCACGCTGCAGCGCGAACGCCGACACGATGCCGTGTTCGCCCACCACGTACAGACGCTGCAGCCTGGGATCGAAGGCCAGTAAGTCGGAATCGCCGCCCACCGCAATGGTGGCGAGCACGTGGCGGCTGGCGAGACTCAGCACCAGCCGCCGGGCGTTATCCTCGCAGGCGATGAAGGCCAGCCGCTGCACCGGCATGATCTACCCGGCGCCCGCAGCTGCTGAGCTGGCGTCCCTGCCTGCCGTTCGGTCATGCCCTGTATGATTTTGCAGTTGACGAGGCAGGCC
The DNA here is from genome assembly GCA_021783385.1 of Pseudomonadota bacterium. Classification (GTDB taxonomy): domain Bacteria; phylum Pseudomonadota; class Gammaproteobacteria; order Xanthomonadales; family Rhodanobacteraceae; genus Rhodanobacter. Next base: position 5,296 of record JAJXTX010000007.1, on the reverse strand, counting down.
GTGCGATAGCACATGCCCACGCGACGCATCAATTCCAGCGCTGATCAAGAATGATTTACCCGGGTTGGCCGGGGACGACGTAACGGGAGCATCGAGTTGTTGGAAGACGCACCTGACCACCTGACCAAGGGATAACGGCAGACATCTTGTCTGCCGTTATCCCTTCAGGCAACCCCAAGCGGTCAAGCCCGTTGCTTGCGACGGCGCACCGCAGCCAGCAGCCCGGCAAGGCCAATGCCAAACAGCGCCAACGAAGCTGGCTCGGGAACATTATTCCCAGGGCCCGTGCCGGGAGGGACGCTGGTAATCCCCGTGAGAACAAATTTCCCAGGCCCACTCATCGTATCGATACAGCAGTTGGTGCCAGTAAACAGTCCCCAAGTGCCATTTCCCAGTACGAGGGGATCGGTGAAGAACCAATCGTTCTCAAATGGGCTATTGCTAAAGTTGCCCGGATCCACGGCATAGCCAGTAAGTGTGCCGTTTGTCACCATGGCGTCCATTCCCGCAATAGTTCCGCCCATGTTGTTGGCAACCCCTGTCCATTGGAACACTGGCCATAGGCTGCTGTTTGTGCCGAAGACGCCAATCCTGACGCCGCCATTGGCGGTGGAAGGCGCACTTTGAGCGCCATGCCAATGCTCACCCCACATGGTGATTGTTCCATTGCCGTTGTCTTTCCAGCCGAAGGCGACCAGGTGGGCACTGGCCGTGCCTGCCACGCCAAGCAACGAGGCGACAAAAGCAGCCATTGAAAGTTTTTTCGCCAGACCCGCAGCCAACAGTCGTCCGGCGGTCAATGCTTTCTGATTGAGTTTCACGATATTTCTCCTTGACGGTTTGTCGGTGTACGGTCGGAGTGATTGGTGGTCAGCCACAGCTCACCGGGTCGGGCGCGACGTTCCTGTTTCGCTGATGGGTATCAGTGTTCCTCGCCCACCTGTTAGCATTATTCATGCCAAATGAGAGATGAAAATAAATTAATCTTATATTTCAATACTTTAAGATTTTTCGAAAGGGGTGAAAGCAACTCGGCGCGGGAAATTTCGACGCGATGTGTAAGAACGTACGACACTTGAAAAATATCATAGAGCCTCGCAAGGCCTTGCGACTTTCAGGCAGTGCCTCCGAGCAGCATCATCGTTGGCCCCACCAACAAGCACACCAGTGAGGCAACTCACGGGCCTGCGGACGGAAGACACCGTCTGTGTTGGCGGTGGTGCAGGCGGCGCTGCGGTTCGCTCAACGCGCTTTGAACAGTCGCTGCTTCATTGGCATGGCGATCGCCGCCTTCCTGGCCACCCATGCGTGCGTTCAGCCATGTCGCTGATCGTGACGGGTGCCGGATTGGGTGTCGTGGTGCGGCAGTCAGCGCGGTGGCGGCCGCCGTTATCGGAGCGATGCTGAACCTGTCATTGTGGTTCGCCGAGCACAGTATCTTCGGCTCGGTGCGGGCGCTGCATGCCGGGCCGATACGGCCTGAAACGTGTCACGCTGAAGCCCGCGGTCATGCTGATCTTCGCCGGCACCCCGATCACCATGACGCGTTTTTGGTGTGGACGTATGGTCCGTGCCGCCGATGCTGGCATGCTGCTGCGTCTTACACAGGGCGCAGCAGCCCTCGCAGCACGTCGGACTCAGGCGACTGTCGTCATCGCATGATCGTCGTGCGGGGCGAAGCGCAGCCAGCGCACCGACAGCACCGGCAGCACCAGCAGGTTGAGGATCGTCGAGGTGAGCAGACCGCCCAGGATTACCGCCGCCATCGCGCCCTCGATCTCGTTGCCCGGCGCGCCGGCGGTGAGCGCCAGCGGCAGCAGCCCCAGCGCAGTGACCAGCGCGGTCATCAGGATCGGCACCAGCCGCTCGGCGGCGCCGCGCTGGGCGGTGTCCATGTTCCACGGCAGGCCCTCGACCTCGACCAGATGGCGGTAGTGCGACACCAGCATGATCGAGTTGCGCACGCTGATGCCGAACAGCGTGACGAAACCGACTAGTCCGCCCAGACTCAGCGTGCCGCCCATCAGCAGCGCCACCGCCACGCCGCCGACCAGCGCGAACGGCAGGTTGACCAGCACCAGCGTCACCGAACGCATGCTGCGCAGGGCCAGATACAGCAGCACGATCACCCCGGCCAGCGCCAGCGCACCGTGCGCCAGCAGCTGGTGGGTGGCGGCCGACTGCGCCGCCGCATCGCCACCAAACACCGGATAGGTGCCGGGCGGCCACTTGATGTCATGTGCCAGCGCCTGCTGTGCGCGCCGCGTGAACGCGGCGGCGTTGGCGCCGCGCAGATTCACGGTGACCACCTGCACGCGCTGGCCGTCCTCGTGCAGCACCATCACGCGGCCCTGGCTCATCGTCAGGTCGGCCAGCGCCGACAGCGGCCACTGGCGTCCGTCCGGCGCGCTGATCGGCAGCGCGCCGACGCTGGCCGGGTCCTGCCGCAGCGACGGCGGCAGGATCACCTCGACATCGAACACGCGGTTGCCGTCCAGTACCTGTCCCACCCGCGTCCCCGCATACGCGGCCTGCAGGGTGTCGAGCACGTCGGCCGGCGCGATGCCGTCGCGCGACAGCAGGTCCTGGCGCAGGCGGATCGACAGCTGCGGCTCACCCTGCGCCGCCTGCACCTGCACGTTCGAGGCGCCCGGCAGGCTGGACAGTACCGTGGCCGACTGCTGCGCAAGGCTGTCGAGCTGATCAAGCTGGTTGCCGTAGATCTTCACCACCACCGGCGCGGTATAGCCCGACAGCGTCTCGTGGATGCGCTCGCTGAGGAAGGTGTTAACCGAGAAGCTGGCGCCGGCGAACGGCTTCAGCGCCTGCTGGATACCGTTCAGCGCGCGCTGCTGGCCGGGGCCGGAGAGCGGTTTCAGGTCCACCTCGAATTCGTTGGCGAAGGTCGGCGACGGATCGACCGTACGCGCGCTGCGGCCGGTGCGCTGCGCCACCGAGCGCACCCCGGGCACCGCCAGCAGCGCCTGGCTGACGTGCACGCCCAGGTCCTGCGAGGCCTGCAGCGAGGCGCCCGGGGCCAGCCGCATGTGCACGATGTAATGGCCTTCGCGCAACTGCGGCAGAAAGCTGCTCTGCAGGAACGGCAGCACTGCCAGCGCGGCCACGCAGAGCACCGCCACCACGATCGGCAGCGTGCGCGGGTGCCGCTCGACGCGCGTCAGCATGCCCGCATAGTGCTGTTTGATGCGCTGCTGCAGCGCCGGCTCCGGCGCGTTGTCGGTGCCGCGCAGCAGGGTCAGCGCCAGCGCCGGCGTCACCGTCAGCGCCACCACCAGTGAGGCCATGATCGCGGCGATGTAGGCGATGCCAAGCGGCGCGAACAGGCTGCCGGCCACGCCGGACAGCGTGATCACCGGCACAAACACCAGCGCCACGATGAAGGTGGCGTAGATCACCGCGCTGCGCACCTCCAGCGAGGCCGCCAGCACCACCTGCGCGGCGGGCAGCGGCGCAGCTTCGAGCCGGTTCAGGCGCAGCCGGCGCACGATGTTCTCGACGTCGATGATGGCGTCGTCCACCACCTCGCCGATGGCGATCGCCAGGCCGCCCAGGGTCATCGTGTTGAGCCCCAGCCCGAAGTGCTCCAGCACCACCACCGCCGCCAGCAGCGACAGCGGAATCGCCACCGCCGAGATCAGCGCCGCACGCGCGTTGCGCAGGAACAGGAACAGCACCAGCAGCACCAGCGCCGCGCCGATCAGCAGCGCATCGCGCAGATGGCCGACCGCGGCGTCGATGAAGTTGGCCGGCCGGAACAGCGCCGGATACAGTGTCACATGCTGTGCGGTGAGCGCCGGCTTCAGCGATTGCAGCCGCGCATCCAGTGCATGGGTCAGGCGCACGGTGTCAGCGCCGTACTGCTCGGCGATCACCAGCATCACGCCGGGCTTGCCCATGATCGAGGCGGCCCCGGCGGCCGGCGCCGCGGCGTTGCTCACCGTGGCCACGTCGCCCAGCCGCAGCACGCCGCCGTCATGCGCCTTCAGGGCCACCTCGGCGATCTGCGCCGGCGTGGTGGCCAGCCCGGTGGGCGCCAGCACGATGCGCTGGCTGGCGTTCTCGACGAAGCCGCCGCCGGCCTGGCCGGTGGCACGTCGCGCCGCGGCCATCACCTGTTGCATCGACAGGCCGTAGCGCGCGAGCGCCTGCGGGTGCACCTGGATCTGCAGCTGACGCAGCCCGCCGCCGAATACCGTGACGTCGGAAACGCCGGGCACCGACAGCAGCTGCGGCTTCAGCGTCCAGTCGGCCAGCGTGCGTAGCTGCAGCGCATCGAGCTTGTTCGAGGTCACGCCGATCGTCAGTACGATGCCGGACGACGACGACAGCGGCAGCAGCACCGGCGTGCGCGCGCCGGTGGGCAGCGTGCTGGCCACCCGCTGCAGCCGCTCGCTGACGGTCTGGCGCACGCGTTGCAGATCGCTGCCGTTGCGGAAGGTCAGGGTGATCATCGACAGGCCCTGCAGCGACTTGGAGCGCATGCTGCTGAGCGCGCCGGCGCCGGCCAGCGCGTTTTCCAGAGGCTGCGTCACCAGCGTCTCGACCTGGCTGGGAGCGAAGCCCGGCACCTCGGTCTGCACGATCGCCTGTGGCGGCGCGAATTCCGGAAACACGTCGAGCCGGGCGCGGCCCAGCGCAAGCACACCGTAGGCCGTGGCGAGCACCGCCAGCGCGATCATCACCCCGCGCAGGCGTACCGCAAAACCGACAATCGCATTCAACATGAGCAGGTGCCTTTGGCGCAGCGGAGGGCAGCGGCGCGATGGATCGGGATGGCCGCGATCGCGCGGCGCGGTGTGGGCCGGGCGGCTGGAGTCAGGCCGACCTCAACCATCATCGTCGTCGCCTCCGGCGGGCTTCACGCCGGGCGGTGGCAGCAGCTCCTGCGAGATCAGCAGTTCGCCGCCGCGCACCACCACGCGCTCGCCGGCGCGAAAGCCGCTCGCCTCGAACCAGCCGCTGGCGTTGCGCGCGTCCACGCTCAGCGGGCGCCGCTGATAGCGGCCGGCGGCGGTCTCGACATAGGCCCACGGCTGGCCGGCATACCAGATCACCGCCGTCGCCGGCACCGTCACGCCGGTTTGCGTAGCGCTGCCCAGCGGCACGCTGGCGCTCAGCCGTTGATCCGTGAGCAGGCCGGCACCGTCAGCGCGGTAGAAGAAGGTGGCGCCCTGCACCACGGCATCCGCGCGCGGCGAGGCGCCGATCAGGTGGGCCGGCAGTGGGCCGCGATCGGGCAGCGACAGCGCGATGGTGTCACCGGGCGGCGTCGCCA
>JAJXTX010000153.1 GCA_021783385.1 Pseudomonadota bacterium | reverse complement strand
AGGAAGCGCAGGAGCGGCCGATCTGTGGCGCTACTCGCTGAACGCCCAGGCCGCCCTCGCGAACCGCTTTGCGCGGATGGACCGGGTTGGCAGCAGCCCCTTGACAGGCATAAGGCACGCCTACCATCTCGACGCCGGCCTGTACGGCCGATACCTGCGCCAGCACTGCGCCTCGCCCACGGTGCAACGTACCGAAGGCAAGGTGGTGGATGTGCGGCTGCGCGCCGAGGATGGCTTCATCGAATCGGTGCTGCTGGAGAGTGGCGAGACGATCGCCGGCGATCTGTTCATCGACTGCTCGGGCTTTCGCGGGTTGCTGATCGAGGGCGCACTCAAGACCGGCTACGAGGACTGGCAGCATTGGCTGCCGTGCGATCGTGCGATGGTGGTTCCAAGTGCCCGCTTCGAACCGATGCGCCCCTACACCCAGGCCAACGCGCGTCCCGCCGGTTGGCAGTGGCGGATTCCGCTGCAGCATCGCAGCGGCAATGGCCACGTCTATTGCAGCCAGTTCATGAGCGACGACGAGGCGACCGCGCTACTGCTCGCCAATCTTGAGGGCGAGGCGCTCGCCGAACCGCGGCCGCTGCGCTTCACCACCGGCATGCGCCGCCAGTTCTGGAACCGCAACTGCGTGGCGCTGGGCCTGTCCGCCGGGTTCATGGAGCCGCTGGAATCGACCAGCATCCATCTGATCCAGTCCGGCGTGAGCCGGCTGCTGGCGCTGTTTCCGGACCGCCATTTCGATCCGACCCTGAGCGAGGAATACAACCGCCAGACGCGCTTCGAATACGAGCGCATCCGCGATTTCCTGATCCTGCATTACCGCGCCACCGAGCGCAGCGACACGGCGTTCTGGCGGCACTGCGCACAGATCGAGATGCCGCCGGGGCTGGCTCGCAAGCTCGCCCTGTTCCGCAGCAGCGGGCAGATCTTCCGCGACGGCGAGGAGCTGTTCACCGAAGTCGGCTGGCTGCAGGTGATGCTTGGCCAGCGGGTGCAGCCGGCGCGACATCATGCGTTGGCCGACGCCATCAGCCCGGCCCAGCTCGACGAGTTCCTCGGCAATATCCGCACCCTGATCAACCGCGCGGTGGACAGCATGCCCGCGCATACCCGCTTCGTCGCCGAGCATTGCAAGGCCGCCAGCCCGCACTGAATTGATCTGCGCAGCGACTGCAACCGAGTGGCAGTGATGCGCACCTGCCGATCGGTCAACGCGTGACGGGTGCGACTCAGACGACGAAGGGCGCCGTGGCGCCCTTCGCAAGCCTCATGGCGACCGTGCCGCCGCGATCAACGCACCTGAAACAGCACCGGCGCCCACTTGCCGCTGACATACGACTCGTGGCGGCACCGGTGCATGCGCTCGATGCTCTCGATCCGCCGGGTTTCAGCCCACTCGACGCGGGTCAGCATGAGTTCGGAGCTATTCACGCCGCGCCGGCTGGCTTCGTTGTCGCGCCACGCACGGAATTTGGTATAGGCCTCGATCTCGTGCTGCAGCTCGCGCGCACACAGCTCGATCATCAGTGCATCGTCGAGGAATCCGAGCACCGGCATATTGTCTGGAATGATGTCCTCCGGACTGGCGAAATAGGCCAGGGCTGCCAGCACATTGGCGCGATCCTGGTCTGGCAGACCGAATCCTGCATCCTCGACCATCGCGATCATGGTCTCCACGTGCCTGAAGCGCGTGGCGACGAAATCAGGCAATGCCCTGGTGTTGGCAATTTCGAGCAGATTGCGCGCAGCACCGACAATGCTGACGGCATCCAGATGGTCAACCTTTTTCTGGGCGCCCTTCATGCCGTCGACAAAAAGCTTCAGGTCAGCGTCGCTCAGGGTGATGCAGATATCCATACTCATGGTCAGCAACTCTCATGGCAGCGCAAGATAAAACTCAGACTATGCCGGCAACGGCATGGGCGTCAAATGCTCCCATCCCCAAGCTGCAAGGGCGGTGCGGCCCGTTTTTTGCTTGGGTGCCTACCAGCCTGCATCGCCGATTAATGTGACACGCATCACATTTTGACATGCTATCTTTCTGCGCGGGGTGGCAGTGACCGTACGTAATTGCGCCTCCCGCTGATCTCAGGCGCATGGTGAAAACCCTCTGGCAAGGGAATGTGTGACCAGGCACGGGAGTGCTGCATGTCATGACGCAGGCCTCGGTGATGCCAGCTTTCCGGTATTACGCCTTCATCAGCTACAGCCACCGGGACAAAGCCTGGGCCGACTGGCTGCACAAGGCGCTGGAAACCTATGCGATCCCGAAGCGGCTGGTCGGCCAGAGCACCGCGGCCGGCGTGATCCCCAAGCGCCTGACGCCGATTTTTCGCGACCGCGATGAGCTGGCCAGCGCCAACGATCTCGGCCGCAAGGTCAATGAGGCGCTGGCGCAATCGGCGAACCTGATCGTGATCTGCTCGCCGCGCTCGGCCGCTTCGCGCTGGGTCGACGAGGAAGTGCTGGCGTTCAAGCGGCTCGGCCGCAGCGAGCGCATCTTCTGCCTGATCGTCGATGGCGAACCCAATGCCAGCGAGCTGCCCGGCCGCGCAGCGGAGGAGTGCTTCGCCCACGCGCTGCGGTATCAGCTCGGTGCCGACGGCGCGTTGAGCAGCGAACGCACCGAGCCGATTGCCGCCGATGCGCGGCCCGGCAAGGACGGCAAGACCAACGCCAAGCTGAAGCTGATTGCCGGCCTGCTGGATGTCGGCTTCGATCAACTGAAGCAGCGCGAACTGCAGCGGCGCACCCGGCGCATGACCGCGATCGCGGCGCTGGCGGTGGCGGTGATGGCGGTGACCACCACCCTTGCCATTGCCGCGCTGTTCGCACGCCACGCCGCCGTGGTCGCCCGCCACGCCGCCGAGCGCCGGCAGAAGCAGGCCGAGGATCTGGTCGGATTCATGCTCGGGGACCTCAACGACAAGCTGGCGCAGGTGTCGCGGCTGGACATCATGGAAGCGGTCGATGACAAGGCAATGAGCTACTTCGAGTCGCTGCCGACTGCCGATGTCACCGACGAGGCGCTGGCGCAGCGCGCCAAGGCGCTGGAAAAAATCGGCACTGTGCGCATGGGCCAGGGCAAGCTGGCAGAAGCGCTGGCATCGTTTCGCGCTTCCGCGCAACTTTCCTCGCGGCTTGCCAATGACATGCCAGCGGACGTTGCCCGTCAGACCGCGTACGCACGCACCATGTCCTTTATTGGCTTGACCGATTGGAATCAAGGCGATCTGGATGCCGCCCAGAAAAATTTCGAAATCGCGCGAAGCGTTCTGAAGCGGGCACAGGCGGATGCCGCCAACGACCTATCGACGAAATTCGAACTGCAGACCGTAAACAATAATCTCGGCCATGTGCTGGAAGCTCGTGGGCAAACGGATGCAGCAGCCGCTGCGTACCAGAACACGCTGGCCTTGGCGCGTGAGCTCGTCGCCGCAAATCCGAACAAGAGCGACTGGGTATCCGCACTGGGCGATGCCCACAACAACCTGGGCAAGCTGGCCTTGCAACGCGGCGACCTAGCGCAGGCGGTCGCCGAGTACCGGGCCGATGACGCCATTGAAACCCGCTTGTCGGCGAGGGACCCTCGAGACACCAACCAACGCGTAAACGTGCTGCGGGTCCGTGCCATCCTCGGACGCACGCTAAGCATGACCGGTGACATCGAAACTGGCATCCGCGATTTGCAACAAGCGATCAACATTGCCCGGCAACTGATTCATATCGATCCAAAGCAAACCGACTTTCAGGACAAGCTGGCCATCTATCTCACTCAATTGAGCCGCCTGAAGCGCCTCAACGGCGAGCTGGCAGAAGCACAAGCGCTTACGGCCGAGTCGCTGACAATACTTGCAACGCTGACCCGGCAGGACCCGGCCAACGCTTACTGGCAGCAGGATGATGCAGCGGCGCGCATCGAGCAGGCGGCGCAATCGCTGGCCAGCGAGCATGCCGACAAGGCGCTGAGCCAGGTACAGGCAGCGCTTGGCATCCTCGAACCGCTATTCGTGAAGCAGCCGGGCGACCGCGGCCTCCTGCTGGATATGCTGACGGCGAAGCTGCTGCTAGCCGACGCCAGCAGTGACGCGTCAGCGGCGCAGCAACTGCGTGACGAGATTTGGACGATGACTCAATCCGTCAAGAGTGGCAAAGACGACCCGCGCCTGCTCTCGCTGCAGGTAGAGGCGCTACTCGATCTGGGGAAAAGGACCGAAGCCAAGCCCCTGATCAAGCGCCTTTGGAACGCCGGCTATCGTGATCCGGCACTGCTCGTGATCCTGCAGCGCGCGCGTATCGACTTCCCGGTGAACGCGCCATTTGCACAGCGGATCGCGCAGATCATGCAGGCCGACGCCAGCAAGCCTGCTCGCTCGTCATCTGCTGTGCGGGCGGAGTGAGCAGCAATTGAAGCAGGCACCGCGGCATGCCCTTGATGCCGCCCATCAATTCACACAGGAGCAGACCATGCCCAACGTAACACTGAATGTGATACTGAAGGACGGAAACCTCGACGTCGACCAATCCGGAAACGGCAACCAGATGGGTCACGGCCAGGTAACTACGATCTCCTGGCAGCTGACCGGCAACGCCGCCTCCGGAACGTTCAACGCCCTTGATGCAGGCAACAAGGGATTTGCATGGCTTCCGTCACCCGCTCCACAGCCACCCACTGGCGTATTCACCGGACTGCAGCTGTTGCCCAACGGCAAGATCCAGATAACGGACAACAATAACGATCCAGGCGGCGTCAACTCGGCCGGCAGCTGGGCCTATCAGTTGTGGGCCACAATTGGTGGAACCCAGTATTCGACGATAGCCGACATTGTCAATCCGACGGGAGTGGTCACAAATCCGACGATCCAGAATCGCTAGTACTACTACTTGGCCCCAACAGGTGCCCAAGGCGCTGCCAAGTTCGACAGAAAGGGTCAGGTTCACTTTTCGGCAGCAAGAAGATGCCGGACGCTGAGTCCTGATCCTTTTCTGGCGTCACGCCAGTTGGCCAGATTCGCCGAAACGTGTTGACATCCAAGTGCCAGAGCATCCTCTGGCGCTGCACGTCCGTTGTCAGCATCAGCGCCCAAGATTCATGCGACAAACCCGCGCCCCAGACAAGGATGCTCAGACCCATGCTGACGCCCGAAGGCCACCCGACCGCAACGACCAGCGTGCCGCTGGTGATTGGCGTGACCAGCCATCGCAATATTCCCGCGCGGGAGATCGAGCCGATCCGGCAGCGCGTACGCGATTTTTTTGCGCAACTGCAGCGCGATTTTCCCGAACTGCCGCTGGTGGTGCTGTCGGCGCTGGCCGAAGGCGGTGATCAACTGGTGGCGCAGGAGGCGCTCGCCGCCGGCGCCACGCTGATGGCACCGCTGCCGCTGCCGCGGGATCTCTACGTCACCGACTTTGTCGACCCGGCCGTGCGCGCCAGTTTCGAGGCGCTATGCCGTCAGGCGCAGATCGTGCAGTTGCCGCAGCGCGCGGGGCAACCGAGGCATGCGCTCGAAGCCGATGGCATACCGCGCAACCGCGCCTATGCCCAGGCAGGTATCTACATCTCCAGCCATTGCCACATCCTGCTGGCAATCTGGGACGGCAAGGCGACGCATCGACTCGGTGGCACCGCCCAGATCGTGAACTATCACCTGACCGGCGCGATGCCCGACCTGATCGATCGGCGCCAGATGCCGCAGCACCGGCTGGGGGGTGGCGATGAGCGCCTGCTGTATCACATCGTGTGTTCGCGCGACGAAGCCGACGGCGCTCCGGCGGCTGGCCTGCTGCCAGGGCAGGCATGCTGGCGCACCGACGGCGCCGTGGTGGCAGCGGCGGATGGCCTGCCGGCGGAGTTCCGGCTGATGTTTGCGCGGATGGCCGAGTTCAGCGCCGACGGGCGCAAATACGCCGCCGCCATCAACACCACCGTGCAGGCGCGTCACGCGACTGTGCGTGCCTCCACCGCCGCCATCGACCAGCTGTTTCATGCCGCCGACTGGCTGGCGATGCATTTTCAGCAGCGCGTGCTGCTGGCGATGCGCACGACCTACACGCTCGCAGCGCTGATGGGCATCGCCTTCACCTGCTACGCGGATCTTCCCGCGCAGGACTACATGATCTTCGTGTTCCTGCTGTTGTTTGCCACCGGCGCCTATATTGCCGTGCTGGCCAGCAAGCGCGGCTGGCATCGCAAGTACCTGGATTATCGCGCCCTCGCCGAAGGCCTGCGGATACAGTCGTACTGGCGTCGCGCGGGCATCTCGTTGACCGCCGACCATGAGTTTGCGCATGACAATTTTCTGCAGAAGCAGGACATCGAACTGGGCTGGATCCGCAACG
>JAJXTX010000152.1:2599-6356 GCA_021783385.1 Pseudomonadota bacterium | reverse complement strand
CACCGCCCAGCAGCAGCGTGCCAAGCAACAGGCGGCGCAGATGTGTCATGCCTTTCTCCATCGGGCTTTTCTCGTTGACGGCTGCCAATCCGGACGGGCCATCCTAAGCGCTTCGCAGCGTTCGTGCAGTGGGGGTGGACCCGCCCGGGGCGGGCATGGCTGAGAAACCGGGCCGGCGCAAAGGTTCCCGCTGCTACCATCGCGGCCTTGTCCGAACCGGAGCGGCGCATGGCCTATCGCAACCTGGAAATCACCCATCACGGCGCCGTGCGCACGATCACCGTCAACCGCTCCGACAGGCTCAATGCGCTCAACCGCGACACCCTCAACGAGCTGATCCTGGCGTTTGCGCAGGCGGCGCAGGACGACGCCACGCGCGCGGTAGTGCTGGCCGGCGCCGGTGACAAGGCGTTCGTCGCCGGCGCCGACATCGCCGAGATGCACACCTACACGCCGGTGCAGGCGCAGGCGTTCTCGCGCGCGGGGCAGCAGCTGATGGACTCGATCGAGCGGCTCGGCAAGCCGGTGATCGCGCGCATCCAGGGTTTCGCGCTGGGCGGCGGCATGGAGCTGGCGATGGCCTGCCACCTGCGTGTGGCCAGCGAGAAGGCGAAGTTCGGCCAGCCGGAAATCAACCTCGGCCTGATCCCCGGCTTCGGCGGCACCCAACGCCTGCTGCGGCTGGCCGGTCGCGGCGCCGCGCTCGAGCTGTGCCTGACCGGCGCACCGATCAGCGCGCAGCGCGCGTTCGAGCTGGGTATCGTCAACCGCGTGGTCGCGCCCGAGGCGCTGGACGAGGTGGTCAATGCGCTGGCCGAGCAGCTCGCCGCTGCGGCGCCGCTGGCCGCCGCCGGCATTCTCGACGCGGTGCTGCTGGGCGGCGAATGCCCGATCGATCAGGGGCTGGCCTTCGAGACGCAGGCATTTGCCCTGGCGTTCGCCAGCGAGGACATGCGCGAGGGCACCACGGCCTTCCTGCAGAAGCGCAAGCCCAGCTTCAGCGGGCGCTGAGCGAGCCGTCGGCGTGGGTCCGTCGCGCGGCGGCGCTCAGTCGTGGCCGCCGCGATAGGTCAGTTCGCCGGCGGTCACCGGCAGGTTCAGCCGGTTTTCCGGCGGCGGCAGCGGACAGGTGGCAAACGCGGTGAACGCGCACGGCGGGTTGTAGGCCCGGTTGAAATCCAGCACCAGCTTGCCCGGGTGCTGCACGCCGCCTTCCGGCAGCGTTGCGTAGAGGAAGCGCGCGGCGCCGTAAGTCTGCTGACCCGAGGTGTGGTCGGCGATCACGAAGAACAGCTCGCCGCCCGGCTCTTCCTGGTACGGCAGCAGTTCGTGGGTGTGGCCGTCGCGCTGGAACACCGCCTTGCCCGGCACCTCGACGGTATCGACAGTGCCGATCGCCGTGCCGATCTGCAGCGTGTGCGGTGGCGTGAACGGTACCCACTCGGCCACGATGCGCCATGCCGGGTCGATCGGAAAATACTCGATGCCGGCGAAATCCCTGCGCGTGGCCGCGTCGCTGTCTTTCACGCGCAGCGCCTTGCGGCCATTGCGGTCGATCACGTGGAAGCTGGCATGGCCGAAGCGCACCGTGGTGGGCATCGCACCGGCTGGCACGTGCATGTCGTCAAGCAGGTCGGACTCGACCACAGCCTTGCCGTCGATGCTGGCGCCACAGTCGGGCGCCAGCATCATGCGCAATGCGCCGTCCTTGCCCAGGATGAGCGTGCCCAGATGCGCCGGCCCCGCCTGCAGCACGATGTCGTTGTCGGCCGCCGTGCCGATGCGGTTGGCGCCCTGCTGCAGCCACTCCAGGCCAATCAGGCTGAGCCAGCCGTCCGGCGCCTGCAGACGCTGCAGGCGCTCGGCACGCCAGCGCAGGATCTGCTGCTGGTACACGGCATGATCGGGACCAGCGGGACTTTCGGCGGGCACGGCGGCGACTCCGGACAGCAGGGCAAGGACAACGATGGCGCGTCAGAGGATCGGCATCCATCCGGACGTGGCAACGTCTTCGAGTATGGACAAGCGGCGCTCAGCGCCCGCGCATGAACAGCCGATCCAGCTCGGCCAGGCTCAGCTGCACGAAGGTCGGCCGGCCGTGGTTGCACTGGCCGGAGCGCTCGGTGGCCTCCATCTCGCGCAGCAGCGCGTTCATCTCGGTGGTCGACAGCCGCCGGCCGGCGCGCACCGAACCGTGGCAGGCCATCGTCGAGAGCAGCTCGTTTTCCAGCTCCTGCAAGCGCCGCGAGCTGCCGTGCTGGGCCAGCTCGGACAGCACGTCGCGGCTGAGCTGGGCCACGTCGGCGCCTTCCAGCAGCGCCGGAATGCGCCGCACCACGATCGCTGCCGGGCCACTGCGCGATATCTCCAGGCCCCATTCGGCCAGCGCTTCGGCATGCTCCTCGGCGGCAGCCGCCTCTTTCGCGCTGACTGCGACCGCCAGCGGCACCAGCAGCATCTGCGAGCGCAGGTTGCAGCCCACGCGACCGGCCTTGAGCTTCTCGTAGGTGATGCGCTCGTGCGCAGCGTGCATGTCGACCAGCACCAGGCCGTCGGCATTCTCGGCGAGGATGTAGATGCTCTTGAGCTGGGCGATCGCGAAACCGAGCGGCGGCGCCTCGCCGTCCTGCGCCGCAGGCAGCGGCGGCGCGGCATCCGCGGCCTTGCCATAGAGGGCGGCGTAGCCAGCCAGCGGCGCATCGCGCACGCCGAGGCTGAGCCGGCTCTGCTGGAAACTGCCCGGCCATGCCGACGCCATCGACGCCATCGACGACGCGGGCGGCGCCGCGGCGGCAGCGGGATGCATCGCCAGCACGCCGTCGGCGCTCAGCTGCGCGGCCACCTCGAACTGCCCCGCGCGGGTCTGCGCCAGCGCCTCGTGCAGGGTGCGGTAGAGGAAATCGTGCACCAGCCGCTGCTCGCGAAAGCGCACCTCGTGCTTGGCCGGATGCACGTTCACGTCGACGCCCGCCGGATCGAGCTGCAGATACAGCACGAACGCCGCATGCCGGCCGTGGAACAGCACGTCGGCATACGCCTGGCGCACCGCATGCGCCACGATCCGATCACGCACCAGCCGGCCGTTGACGTAGAAATACTGCGCATCGGCCTGCGCGCGCGACGCAGTCGGCAGGCCGACCCAGCCGCTGAGATGCAGCCCGGCCGCGGCGTGATCGACGCGCAGGCTGCGTGCCGGAAACTCCTCGCCGAGCACCTCGGCCACACGCTGCAGCGCAGCCTCTTCGCTGCGCGCGGCCTTCCAGATGCGCACCGGCTTGCCGTTGTGGCTGAGGCGGAACTCGACCGCGTCGCGCGCCAGCGCCAGCGACTTCAGCAGGTCGTCGATATGCGCGAACTCGGTGCGCTCGGCGCGCATGAATTTCCGCCGCGCCGGCACGTTGTAGAACAGGTCGCGCACCTCCACGCTGGTGCCGGGCGGATGCTGCGCCGGGCGCGCCGCCTGCAGCCGGCCGCCGTCGACCTCGATGCGGAACGCCGCGTCCTGCCCGCGCACGCGCGAGGTCAGCGCGAAGCGCGCCACCGACGACACCGAGGCCAGCGCCTCGCCGCGAAAGCCCATGCTCGCGACGTGCTCCAGATCATCGAAGCTGCCGATCTTGCTGGTCGCATGCGAGGCCACCGCCAGCGGCAGCTCGTCGACACTGATGCCGCTGCCATCGTCGCGCACGCGGATCAGCCGCGCGCCACCGGCCTCGATGTCCACCTCGATGCGGCTGGCGCCGGCGTCGAGGCTGTT
>JAJXTX010000152.1:0-2499 GCA_021783385.1 Pseudomonadota bacterium | reverse complement strand
AGGATCGATGGCACGTCGGGCGAGCGCAGCACCACGAAGTTGGCGCGCTCGACGTAGCCGCGATGGGTCGGGCCGATTTTTGCCAACGCCTTGAGCACGTTGCCGGCGACCACGTCGCTGGCCTGGATTGCCCAGCTCTGCTGCAGATCCAGCACCACCTTGGCCAGGCTGTCGTTCATGCCGTCCAGGGTGGCGCCACCGATCAGGTCGGCGTTTTCGCGGTCGGCCAGCACGCGTGCCGCCTCGTTGGTCTTGCCGCGCGGCGACAGCACCCACACCGAGGAGCCGCGGGCGTCATCGCTGGTGTAGGAGTCGGCGTGGATCGAGATGAACAGGTCGGCGTTGTTCTCGCGCGCGATCTGGTAGCGCTGGCTCAATGGAATGAAATAGTCGCCGTTGCGGGTCAGCACGGCCTTCATCCCCGGCTGACGATTGATCAGCGCCGCCAGGTCGCGCGCCACCGCCAGCGTGACATTCTTTTCCAGCGTGCCGCCCGGGCCGTGTGCGCCCTGGTCCTTGCCGCCGTGGCCGGCGTCGACCGCCACCACTACCTTGCGCTGACCGTTGAGCAGCGCCGCGGCCTGCTCGGTGGAGGCCAGGCTGGCATGGGCGCGCATCCCGCGATGGCGACGCAGCACCGGCTCGATCACGGCCACGGTCGAACGCGAGGCTGCATCGCCAGGCTGCACCGGCGCGGGCGCCGCCGCCACGCTGTCGCCGGGCGGATACAGATCCAGCACCAGGCGGTAATCCGTGTCGGCCGTGGTCGGCTTGAGCACGAAACTTTTCAGATGGCTGCCCGGAGCCACACTGGCAAACAGCTTCAGCCGGTTGGCCTCGCTGGCATGGCGCATGCCGCGGAACAACCCCTGCGCGGCCGGGTCGGCGAACCCGTCGGCGACGCGGCTGTCGCCCAGATCCACCACGGCCTGCCCGGCGTCCTGGCTGATCGTGTAATCGAGCGGGCCGGACAGATCGAGCACCACGCGGGTGTAGGCCGGGCCGGCCCAGACCCTGGCGTGCATGAGGTCAGCCGCCCGCGCGGCGCCGAGCGGCGCGGCCAGCAGGAGCGCGGCGATGGCCAATCCAGCCATGCTGTTCAGGTAAGCCCTCATAGGCCGCATTGAAGCGCAGTCCTGATGCGAATGCAATACCGTTTTTCCTTGAATATCCATTACCTGCAGTGCATTCATCAGCCAGCATCCAGTTACCGCCTGCAAGTGCAGCATTACGAACAAATCAGCGCCCGCGGCGGCCGCCACCATCGGGCCGGATGTTTCCCGCGCGATCCTCGGCCGACTGAGGCGGCGATTAGGCAGCACGCCGCGTCAGGGCAGTCGCTGCAGCAGGCGCCTGCCCCGGGGCGTGACGACCTGCAGCCGCGCATGGCGGCCACCGTCCGCATAGGCCAGATGCAGCTGCAGATCGGCCGGCGGCAGCGCTCCGCGGCCGCGTTCGGGCCATTCCACCAGCACCAGTGCCGCCGGATCGCTGAGCGCGTCCAGGCCCAGCCATTCCAGCTCACCGGGGTCGGCGATCCGGTAAAGATCGAGATGCCAGGCCGGCCGCGCGCCCGCCACATAGCCCTCGACCAGGCTGTAGGTGGGGCTCTTGATACGCTCGCCCACGCCGCTGGCACCCAGCAGGGCTCGCGCAAAGCTGGTCTTGCCGGCACCGAGCGGGCCGTGCAGGTAGAGCACCATGCCCTCCTCCAGCACGCGCGCCAACTGCGCGCCCAGCGCGGCGGTGGCGGCCTCGTCGGGCAAGTGCCAGGTTCGCCCGGCATCGCTTCCGGGCGAAGGGTGATCAGCTGCGCGGCGCTCAGTCATGCACCGCTCCCGCGCCGGGCAGGCCGTTGCCCAGCGTACGCAGGGGCGCCAGCAGATCGAGCGCCAGCAGGCCGCGTTCGCCGCCGCGCTGCGCGGCCAGATCGCCGGCGCGCGCGTGCAGGCCGACGCCCAGACAGGCCGCCCGCCAGGCACTGCAGCCCTGTGCCAGCAGCGCCGCAATGATGCCGGTCAGCAGGTCACCCATGCCGCCGGAAGCCATCCCGGGATTGCCCCACGGACAGACGTCCAGACGGCCATCCGGATCGGCGATCAGGCTGCCCGCGCCCTTCAGCACCACCACCGCGGCGTAGCGGCGCGCCAACGTGCGCGCGGCGGCAAAACGATCCTGCTCGACTTCGGCGGTACGCACGCCGAGCAAACGGGCGGCTTCGCCCGGATGCGGGGTCAGCACGGTCGGTGCGGCGAACCGGCGCGGCGCGCGCGCCAGCAGGTTCAGCCCATCGGCATCCAGCACCAGCGGCTTGCCGGCGTCCAGCGCGGTCAGCCACAGCGCATGCCCCCAGGCCGCCTGTCCCAGCCCCGGCCCCAGTGCCAGCACGCTGGCGCGATCGAGCAGCGGCTGCAGCGTCTGCGGACCATCGACCGCATGCACCATCAGCTCCGGCCGTGCCGTCAGCAGCGCCTGCGCATGGCCAGCCCGGGTGGCCAC
>JAJXTX010000151.1 GCA_021783385.1 Pseudomonadota bacterium | reverse complement strand
GCGCTGCCGAGCGCCGCCTCCGCGTCCTTGCCGGTGACGTCGCGGCCGATCAGGTCGACCAGCATCAGGTGGTTTTCGGTGCCGCCGGAGACGATCTTGTAGCCGCGCTCGATGAAGGTCTTCGCCATCGCCTTGGCGTTCCTGATCACCTGCGCCTGGTACGTCTTGAAGCCGGGCTCCAGCGCCTCCTTGAACGCCACCGCCTTGGCCGCGATCACGTGCATCAGCGGGCCGCCCTGGATGCCGGGGAACACGATCGACTGCAGCTTCTTCTCGATCTCCTCGGCGGCTGCGCCCATGCCGGCCTGGCTGGCGACGATGATGCCGCCGCGCGGGCCGCGCAGGGTCTTGTGGGTGGTCGAGGTGACCACGTGGGCGTGCGGCAGCGGGCTGGGATAGACGCCGGCGGCCACCAGGCCGGCGACGTGCGCCATGTCCACGAACAGGTAGGCGCCGACCTTGTCGGCGATGGCGCGGAAGCGCGCCCAGTCCATCAGCTGCGAGTAGGCGCTGTAGCCGGCGATGAGCATCTTCGGCCGGTGCTCGACGGCGAGGCGCTCGACCTCGTCGTAGTCGATCAGGCCGTGCTCGTTGACGCCGTACTGCACCGCGTTGAAGAGCTTGCCGGAGAAGTTGACCTTGGCGCCGTGAGTGAGGTGGCCGCCGTGCGCCAGGCTCATGCCCAGCACGGTGTCGCCCGGCTGCAGCAGCGCGAAGTACACCGCCTGGTTGGCCTGCGAACCCGAGTGCGGCTGCACGTTGGCGTAGCTGGCGCCGAACAGCTGCCTGACGCGCTCGATCGCCAGCCGCTCGGCCACGTCGACGTAGTCGCAGCCGCCGTAGTAGCGCTTGCCCGGATAGCCTTCGGCGTACTTGTTGGTCATGGCCGAACCCTGCGCTTCCATCACGCGCGGGCTGGCGTAGTTTTCCGAGGCGATCAGCTCGACGTGATCTTCCTGGCGGCGGACCTCATCGGCGATGGCCTTGGCCAGTTCGTCGTCGTAACCGGCGATGGTGCAGTCCTTCGGGAACATTCGGAGCCTCGGCGAGCAGAAAGGGAACAAGACCCGAAATTGTAGCCCCCGCACCGCGTGGCAGCCACCGGCACGGGGCGGCGCACGGCACGGATAGGCAATGGAATGACATCTATTGTTTTTTGTCACTTGCGCAGACAAACTGCCCGGCCTCACCTGCGTCGAGGAAATCCTCATGCACCACCGCACCCTGGGCCGCAGCGGCCCACAGGTTTCCGCCCTCGGCCTTGGCTGCATGGGCATGTCCGATTTCTACGGCCCCAGCGACCGCGCCGAGAGCATCGCCACCGTGCACGCGGCGCTCGACGCCGGCATCACCCTGCTCGACACCGGCGACTTCTACGGCATGGGCCACAACGAGATGCTGCTGGGCGAGGCGCTGGCCGGCCGCCCGCGCGACGGCTACCAGCTCAGCGTGAAGTTCGGCGCGCAGCGCGGCCCCGACGGCGGCTGGCTGGGTTTCGACACGCGTCCGGCCGCGGTGAAGACCGCCGTGACGTACTCGCTCCGGCGCCTGCGCACCGATTACATCGACGTCTACCGCCCCGCGCGGCTCGACCCGAACGTGCCGATCGAGGACACCGTGGGCGCCATCGCCGAGCTGGTGCAGGCCGGCTACGTGCGGCATCTGGGGCTGTCCGAAATGGGCGTGGCGACGATCCGCCGTGCGCACGCCGTGCTGCCGGTGGCCGACCTGCAGATCGAATACGCGCTGATCACCCGCGGCATCGAGGCGGCGATCCTGCCGGCCTGCCGCGAGCTGGGCATCGGCGTCACTGCCTATGGCGTACTTTCGCGGGGCCTGATCAGCGGCCACTGGTCGATAGGCCGTGACGTCTCGCCGCGCGACTTCCGCCAGCACAGCCCGCGCTTCCAGGGCGCCAACCTCGAGCACAACCTGGCGCTGGTCGAACGCCTGCGCGCGCAGGCCGAAGCGCGCGGCGTCAGCGTGGCGCAGCTGGCCATTGCCTGGGCGCTGGCGCGCGGCGAGGACATCGTGCCGCTGATCGGCGCCCGCTCGCGCACGCGCCTGGACGAAGCACTGGGTGCGCTGGAGTTCGCCCTCAGCGACGCCGACCTCGCGGCGCTCGAACACGCCGTGCCGCCGCATGCCGCCGCCGGCGATCGCTATGCCGCGCCGCAGATGGCCATGCTCGACAGCGAACGCAGCTGATGGGCGAAACCCCGCTGACCCGCGCTCGCGTGCTGGCCGCGGCCGAGGACGTACTGCGCCGTTTCGGGCCGGCCAAGGCCACCGTGGTCGATGTGGCGCAGGCGCTGGGCGTCAGTCATGGCAGCGTGTACCGGCATTTCGCCAGCAAGGCCGCACTGCGCGACGCGGTGCTGCGCGGCTGGCTGGAGCGCGTGTCGACGCCGCTGCAGGCGATTGCCGACGGCCGCGCCGCACCGCCACGCCGGCTGCGCCATTGGCTCACCGCCCTGCGTGACGCCAAACGCGGCAAGGCCAGCAGCGATCCGGAGCTGTTTGCCACCTACGGCGTGCTGGCCGGCGAGGCGCGCGAGGTGGTGGACGAGCATGTGGCCGGGCTGATCGGCCAGATCGCGCAGATCATCGAAGCCGGCGAGGCAAGCGGCGATTTTCGCCCGCTGGAAGCCAGCGCTGCGGCGACGGCGATCTTGCATGCGACGGCGCGCTTTCATCATCCGTCGATGGCGCAGCACTGGAGCGGCAGCGGCGAGGATGCCGCGTTCGAAATGCTGCTGGGACTGCTGCTGCAGGGCCTGCTGGTGCCATCGCGCTAGCTGCGCGGGGGCCGGTCGTGGCGACGAAACGACCGATCGGCAATAATCAGCGGTCTTTCCCCCACTTTTCCCTGCCGAGCCACCCCTGGTGGCTTGCGGACCGCCTTTCGGGAGCCAGCATGCAATTCATCTACACCATGAACGGGGTGAGCAAGATCGTTCCCCCGAAGCGCCAGATCATCAAGGACATCTCGCTCAGCTTCTTCCCGGGCGCCAAGATCGGCCTGCTCGGCCTGAACGGCTCGGGCAAATCGACGGTGCTGAAGATCATGGCCGGCGTGGACACCGACTTCCAGGGCGAGGCGCGCGCCAACCCCGGCACCAAGGTCGGCTACCTGGCGCAGGAACCGCAGCTCGATCCCGACAAGACCGTCCGCGAAGTGGTCGAGGAAGGCGTGGCCGAAATCCTCGACGCGCAGAAGCGCCTCGACGAGGTGTACGCCGCCTACGCCGAGGAAGGCGCGGATTTCGACAAGCTGGCCGCCGAACAGCAGCAGCTGGAGAACCTGCTGGCCGCCAACGACGCGCATGCGCTCGAGCGTCAGCTGGAAGTCGCCGCCGACGCGCTGCGGCTGCCGCCGTGGGACGCCAGGATCGGGCCGCTGTCCGGTGGCGAGAAGCGCCGCGTGGCGCTGTGCCGCCTGCTGCTGTCCAAGCCGGACATGCTGCTGCTGGACGAGCCCACCAACCATCTGGACGCCGAGTCGGTCGACTGGCTGGAACAGTTCCTGCACGACTACCCGGGCACCGTGGTGGCGGTTACGCATGACCGCTACTTCCTCGACAACGCGGCCGAGTGGATCCTCGAACTGGATCGCGGCCGCGGCATTCCGTGGAAAGGCAACTACACCGAATGGCTGGAGCAGAAAGGCGAGCGGCTGGCGCGTGAGGAATCGGCCGAAAAGGGCCGCCAGAAAGCCCTTGCACGGGAACTCGAATGGGTGCGCTCGGCCGCCAAGGGGCGCCAGTCCAAGGGCAAGGCGCGCATCAACCGTTTCGAGGAACTGAACTCGGTCGAGTACCAGAAGCGCAACGAGACCAACGAGCTGTACATTCCGCCGGGCGAGCGGCTGGGCCAGGAAGTGATCGAGTTCGTCAACGTCAGCAAGTCGTTCGGCGACCGCCTGCTGATCGACGACGTGTCGTTCAAGGTGCCGCCCGGCGCGATCGTCGGCGTGATCGGCCCCAACGGCGCCGGCAAGTCCACCCTGTTCAAGCTGATCACCGGCGTGGAAAAACCCGACCAGGGCGAGGTGAAGCTGGGCCACACCGTGCAGCTGGCCTACGTCGACCAGTCGCGCGACAACCTCGATCCGAAGAAGAACGTGTGGCAGGAAGTCTCCGGCGGCGCCGACATCATCACCATCGGCAAGTACGAACTGCAGTCGCGCGCCTATATCGGCCGCTTCAACTTCAAGGGCACCGACCAGCAGAAGCTGGTGGGGTCGCTCTCCGGCGGCGAGCGCGGCCGCCTGCACCTGGCCAAGACGCTGATGCAGGGCGGCAACGTGCTGCTGCTCGACGAGCCGTCCAACGATCTGGACGTGGAAACCCTGCGTGCGCTGGAAGACGCGATGCTGGAGTTCCCCGGCTGCGCGATGGTGATCTCGCATGACCGCTGGTTCCTCGACCGCATCGCCACCCACATCATCGCGTTCGAAGGCGACTCGCACGTGGAGTTCTTCCCCGGCAACTACAACGAGTACGAGGCGGACAAGAAGCGCCGCCTCGGCGAGGAAGGCGCGCGGCCGCATCGGGTGAAGTACAAGAAGCTGGCGTAAGAGAATTTCCCTTCTCCCTCCGGGAGAAGGTGCCCGCAGGGCGGATGAGGGTTCGGGCGTGCGAAATGGCTCGCTCCGGCCGAACCCTCACCCCTGCCCCGCTCCCGGCGGGAGAGGGTTCAACGAGGAATATCGGAGGCTCCCGATGCACTTCATGCCATCCCTGCAGCAGGCGTGGATTCGCCACGACTCCCTCGTCTGCGTCGGACTCGATCCGGAGCCGGCGAGGTTTCCGGCGCATCTGCGCGAGGCGCCCGACGCCGTCTTCACCTTCTGCGCCGCCATCGTCGACGCCACCGCCGACCTGGTCTGTGCGTTCAAGCCGCAGATCGCGCACTTTGCCGCACTGCGCGCCGAGGACGCACTGGAACGCCTGATCGCGCACATCCACGCGCGCCATCCGGGCGTGCCGGTGATCCTCGACGCCAAGCGCGGCGACATCGGCAGCACCGCGCAGCATTACGCCAGCGAGGCGTTCGAGCGCTACCGCGCCGACGCGGTGACGCTGAATCCGTATCTCGGTCGCGACTCGATCGAGCCATTTCTGCAGCGCGCCGACAAGGGCGTGATCCTGCTGTGCCGCACCTCCAATCCCGGCGGCGCGGATTTCCAGGCGCTGGACTGCGGCGGCCAGCCGCTGTATCTGCGCGTGGCCGAGACCATCGCGCGCGACTGGAACGGCCACGGCAACTGCGCGCTGGTCACCGGCGCCACCTGGCCGGAGGAACTCGGCAAGGTGCGCGCCGTCGTCGGCGACATGCCGCTGCTGGTGCCCGGCATCGGTGCCCAGGGCGGCGACGTGGAAGCGGTGCTGCGGCACGGCCGCGATGCCGCCGGCCGCGGCCTGCTGATCAGCTCCTCGCGGGCCATCCTGTACGCCGGCAGCGACGAGGATTTCGCCTTGGCCGCGCGGGCCGCGACGAGCGAGCTGCGCGATACGATCAATCGCTATCGGCTGCGCTGAGCACGCCTGACGGCTGGCGGGCTCGTCACACCAGCGCAGGCTTGGCCGCCTGCAGCATCTTGGATTTCAGATCCATCGCATCGGCCGCATCCAGCAGGGCGCGGGCGAAGCTGCGCACCTCGGCCGGGCGCAGCGCGTACCAGTTGCCGGTTTTGGTGGTTTCGGGCACGGTGCGGCCGGTGCGCGAGATGTAATGCGGCCGGAAAATCACCATGCCAGTGAGCGATTCCGAGCTGATATCGGCAGACACGATCTGCATGTGCGTTTCATCTTCTTTCTTCACCTGACCTCTCCCGGGCGGACGTCCACCCACGTGCAGCTTACGCCACGCCGGGTTGCGTGCCTGTTGCTGCGGCAGCATGCGTGCAACAACCAGCCATCCAGAGCAGCCGTCAGGCAGCACCGACTCAGCGGCGGTAACCGCGCCGCTCGCCCTCATCGCGCAGGCTGAAGGGGGTGAAGCGGGTGCCCTCGTCGAAGGTATCCACGCCCTCGTGCCGCTTGAGGAAACCCACCACGGCATAGGTGATCGGGGTGAACAGCACTTCGACGGTGACCTTCATCAGCCAGTTGAAGGCAATCACCCTGGCGATGGTCTGACCTTCCCAGATGCCGATGAAGGCGATCGGGTAGAACGCCAGGCTGTCCACTGCCTGGCCGACCACGGTGGAACCGATGGTGCGCGTCCACAGCCAGCGGCCGCGGGTCAGCAGCTTCATGCGGGCCAGCACGAACGAATTGACGAAGTCGCCCAGCCAGTAGCCCGCCAGCGAGGCCAGCGCGATGCGCCAGGTATTGCCGAACACCAGTTCCAGCGCCGGCTGCAGCTG
>JAJXTX010000150.1:2056-6439 GCA_021783385.1 Pseudomonadota bacterium | reverse complement strand
TGGTGTCGATCCCGTCATCGCTCAGCGTGATCACCGCCGACTCCTCGGTCGTCTCCAGCTGCAGCATGATCTGGCTACCCTCGGGCGCGTACTTCGATGCGTCGGCGAGCAGATTGCAAACGATCTGCGTGAGCCGCACCGGGTCACCGTCCACTTCCACCGCGGCACCGGCAAGGCGCATCTGGAAGTGCTGCGAACGCAGGCTGATCGCGGGTCGACAGATCTCGACGGCGGCGTCGACGCTGCCGACCAGGTTGGTCCGGCGACGTTCGATCCGCAGCTTGCCTGTGCTGATGCGCGAAACGTCGAGCAGGTCGGCGACCAGCCGCGTCATGTGCGTCAGATGGCTGTCGATGATCGCGTGCATGCGCGGCAGCTCCTTTGCATCCACGTCCATCATCAAGCTGGTCGCCAGTCGGATCGGCGTGAGCGGCGCGCGCAGCTCGTGCGCCACCTGCGCCAGAAATTCGGTCTGCGTGCGCCGCGCCCGTTCCGCCACCTGTGAATCCTGGGCGTACAGCGCGCGCTCGACGAACTGCTCGTGGGCATCGCGCAGAGGCATCGGGTGCTGTGCGGCGTCAGGCCGGGCGTTGTGATCCACACCCGGTGACCCGACTGGGGATTGCGTAGCGGACTCATCCGTCGCGTCGCTGCCGTGGACGGCGAAACCGCCTGGGCTGCGTCGCTTGGCGCGATACATGGCGGCGTCCGCGTGGGCGATCAGGGTATGGGCATCGGTGCCGTCGTCCGGATAAATGCTGATGCCGATGCTCGCGGCCACGCGCAGCACGTGCTCGCCCACGCGCTGGGGCGCGGCGAGCGCGGCGATCACCTGGTCGGCGATGCGCACCGCGGCGGAGGCGTCAGGCAGTTCCGGCAGCAGGATCAGAAATTCGTCACCGCCGTGACGGCAGACCGTGTCCGCCTCGCGCACCGACGAGCACAGGCAATGCCCGGTCAGCTTCAGCACCTCGTCGCCCACCGCATGTCCAAGCGTGTCGTTGATCTGCTTGAAGTTGTCCAGGTCGATGAAAAGAATCGCCACCCGCTGGCCGCTGCGATCCGCCATGGTGGCGGCCTCGGCGAAATGGTTGAACAACACGATGCGATTGGGCAGCCTGGTCAGCACGTCGAGCTGGGCAGCCTCGGACAACTGCTGCAGCGCCTGTTCGACGCTGTCGACATGAATATGCGCCTCCAGCGCCACCTGCATCAGATGCTCGTTGGCTGCGACAAGTTGCGCTGCACGGCTGCTGTCCAGCTGGCTCTCCGCCTCGATCAGGCTCTGCTTCAAGCCGCTCAGCACCTTGCGCACCTGATCGACCTGCTGGTGCAGCTGCGCCAGCTCGCGCGCCGCCAGTGCCACGGCGGTTGCGCTGTCGTTGCAGGGGTTGCTCATGGCAGCGTCCATCATTGGTGCGGATGCGGCGGGCGAAGTCGCGGCGAAAGGCCAGTCATGTCACGACGGCTTTTTGCGCGTGGGGCGACCGCCGAGCAGGCCTTCCTGATCGGCCAGCATGCCGCTGATCTGGATGCCGTCGTCGTTGATACTGAACAGCCGCAATTCATCCGAATGCGCGCTGGCCCGTACCTTGACCACTGCCAGCATGCGCAGCAGCCGGCTGTCGACCTCGATATACCGCTGCACGATGATCGCGTCGGTCATGAACGCGGTGCCGTAGGGGCTGAAACGCAGATCCGTGTAGCGATCCTCCAGCTCGGAGGTCATCAGCACGGTTACCCTTTCCACCGCCAGGGCGGCGATCATGCGCGACAGGTTTTCGCGGAAGTCCGGCCGAAAAGTGGGCGCCAGCGCCAGCTCGAAGCCGGACAGCGAGTCGATCACCACGCGCGTCGCCCTGAGCCGGCGGATCTCCTGCACCAGCAGCAGCATGATCTCGTCGATCGACAGATCCGGCGCGCGATTGTTCACCAGAGCCACGCGGCCGCTGTCGATCAGCTCGGCAAGGATCGGCGTATACGCACGGTTGGGCAGTTTTTCAAAAGCCGCCATCACGCCGGTCTCGCCGCAGCGCGCGCCCTCGGCGAGAAACGCGGCGGCAAGAATGCTCTTGCCCGAGCCGGACGGCCCGGCCACCAGCAGCGAGTAGCCGCGCGGCAGGCCGCCGCCCAGCATGTCGTCCAGCCGCGGCACGCCCATCTGCAGCCGTTCACTCGTGCCGGCGGCGGCGGACGATCCGACAACGATCCGCGCGGGGGCGAACACCTGGATGCCGGCGCCGTCGATTCGAAACGTATGCAGCCCCGGCAGCGTGGACTGGCCGCGCATCTTCATGATCTCCATCTTGCGTACCATGGAGTTGCGCTGCACGCTCTGGCGCAGCCAGATCAGCCCGTCGGCGATGGTGAACACCGGGTTGGCCTCGGCCTCGTTGAAGTATTCGCCGATCAGGAAGGTGGTGGCCTGCCAGCCCGTCATCAGCATGCCGAGCTGCTGCACAAAATGCTGGAGGTTGAGGAAGGTCTTCCGCTCCGGCGCGCTCGCCAGCATCACCGAGCGGAACGAGTCCACGAACACCAGCCCCGGGTTGTGCGTCTCCACCTCGGCCACGATCCGCCTCAGCACCTGCTTGAGGCCCCCCGCCAGCATGTCGTCGGTGAGGCTGACGAAGCGGATCGAGCGATTGATCGCCGCGTCGTCGAAAAAATCGAATTGCTGCTGATAGCGCAGCATCTTCAGCGGCGGCTCGCCCAGCACGGTGAAATAGATCGCCGGCCGCTGCGGCGTGGCCAGCGTGAACATCAGCTGGTGCGCCAGCGTGGTCTTGCCGCAGCCCGGCGGCCCCGCCAGCAGGTTGAACGAGAACTCGGGCAGGCCGCCGCCGAGCACGTCATCCAGGCCGGGCACGCCGGTGGCGAGGCGATTGATGATCACGCTGTTGTTCATGCTGAGTCGTCCTGCGCGGGGGCGGGCAGCAGATCGGCCCATACGCTGCGGAGTAGTCGTTCGGTGAGCGAGGATCCGAGCAGGTTGGTCAGCACCTCGTGAAACATCTGCAGCGCGGCGCCGCCCGCGGCGGCGGCCTCGGTGCTGCCGTGCTCCAGCAGTCGGGATTTCAGCGTCGCCAGATCCATGCTGGCCTGCATCCCCTCGTGCACGTCCATCAGCCACGGGTGCCGCCGACTGGCCAGATAGAAGCTGCGCTTGTACAGGGTGGCCACGCTGCGCTGCCCGATGATCGGCGTCAGCGCCGCCTCGATCGTCTGCCACGTCTGCACGATGCAGTCGGCAATCTGCAGCGCATCGGCGCCCGCGCCGGCCATGTGTTCCAGCGTCGCAACGATCCGATGGCTTTGTTGAGTTTCCATGGGGCAGGCGCACATCGCGGTGGCTATCGGCCAACCTAACCCTGCGTAGGTGCCGGCCGCGTGAGGGCGCCGGCTGCCGCGCACCGTGCGCGGCATACCTTCAATCTGTCGTGTGCGGCTGCGGGTGTAACAAGAAGGCCGGTCTCGCCGGTCTTGCCGCGTCCTGCGCTGCTGGCCGCGCGGATCAGGTATCCGCGCCGGTCGCCCAGCCTTCGCGGCTGCCGCGGGTGAACACGCGGTCGTCATCGAGCACGTCGCCGGCGGCGTGTGCCGGCTGCTGCGCCAGCCGTGCGTAGATCGGCGCGAAGTCCGGCCGGGTGGCCGCAAACAGTTGCGCGAAGCTGTCGATCACGAAGTAGGTCTGCTGGTAGGTGTCGATGCGGTAGCGCGTGCTCATCACGCGTTCCAGACCAAAGCCGAGGCGGTTCGGCGACGGCGAGTCCAGCGCGTAAATCGACTCGCCCTTGGAGCTGACGATGCCGGCGCCGTAGATGCGCATCCCCGCGTCGGTGCGGATCAGGCCGAACTCCACCGTGTACCAGTACAGCCGCGTGAGGTTCATCAGCGCGTCGGCGCCCAGCGCAAACGCCTTCATGCCGCCGCGACCGTAGGCCTGCATGTAGTCGGCGAACACCGGGTTGAGCAGCAGCGGCACGTGGCCGAACAGGTCATGGAACAGGTCCGGCTCGCTCAGGTAATCCAGCTGGTCGGGCCGGCGGATCCACCAGCTGACCGGAAAGCGGCGATGGGCCAGGTGGTCGAAAAACACCTCGTCCGGCAGCAGGCCTTCCACGCCGACCACTTCCCAGCCGGTGGCCGCGCCGAGCACGGTGTTCAATTCGGAGAATTTCGGAATGCCGCCGTCGCCGAGACCGAAGCGTTCCACCCCGTCGAGGAATTCGCGGCAGGCGCGGCCGGGCAGAAGTTCGCATTGGCGCTTGTACAAGGTGTCCCAGACGGCGTGGTCGGTGGCGCTGTAGCTGGCCCACGGCTGCTCCACCACACCGGTGGCGTAGACCGGCACGTAGCCGCGGTCGGTCTGCTGGTGGGCGA
>JAJXTX010000150.1:0-1956 GCA_021783385.1 Pseudomonadota bacterium | reverse complement strand
CAGGACGCGCAAAGCGCAGCGCGTCGTCGCAAGCACTTGCGCCGCGCATCCGGCGCGCATGGCGTCGTCGCCAACTAACGCTAAACTGAGGGACTGATGAGCACCGACACTGTCCCTGCCGCCGAACACGATCCGCTGCGCCCGTTGCGCTACCTGTGGCGCGTGCCGCAGCTGCTGCTGCACATCGTGATGGGCATCCTGGTGTGCGCGCTGATCGTGCGCTGGAACCAGCGCGCTTTGATGCAGCAGGGCCGCGAGCCGTTCGCCCATCGGGCGATCCGCTGGTGGTCGACGCGGCTGCTGCGCATCTTCGGCATGCGCTCGGTGCGCATCGGACAGCCACTGCACGATCCGGTGCTGTTCGTCGCCAACCACACCTCGTGGACCGATATCGAACTGCTGTACAGCCAGCGCGTGGCCTGCTTCGTGGCCAAGGCGGAGATCGCCCGCTGGCCGCTGATCGGCTGGATGGCCGCCAACGGCGGCACCATCTTCCACCGCCGCGGCAGCAATCATTCGCTGTCCAGCGTGATGCAGGTGATGGTGGAACGGCTGCGCGGTGGCCGCTCGGTGGCGGTGTTTCCGGAAGGCGGCACCGGCTATCACGGCGTGCTCAAGGTATTCCACGCGCGCATCTTCCAGGCAGCGCTGGACGCCGCGGTGCCGGTGCAGCCGGTGGCGCTGCGCTTCGTGCGCAATGGCCGGCGCATCATCGACGCCGGCTTCCGCGAGCACGAGAGTTTCGTGCAGAACATCCTGCGCCTGCTCGGCGGCGCGCCCATGGATGCCGAGGTGCATTTTCTGGAGCCGGTGCCGCCCAGCCCGGATGCGCGCCGGCGCATGGCCGAACTGTCGCGCGAGCGCATCGCGGCCGCACTCGGCGACGCCGATGCGCCCACCGCCGCGGCCGCTGCGGCGCCCCTCCGCGCGCGCGAACCGGCCGCATGAGTTTGCCGCGCGGCGCCGATTTCCGCCCACCGTGGCCGCTGCGCAGCGGCCACATCCAGACCATGCTTTCCTCCAGTGGCGTGCGGCGTCTCCTGCTGCCGCGCGCGGCGCGCACCGTGCTGGAAGGTGCCGAGCCGGTCACCGTGAGCGGCGGCGAGGGCGTGCGCCTCAGCGGTGCGTATACCGCGCAGAAAAACCGGCCGCAGCCGCGCGGGCTGGCGGTGCTGTTCCACGGTTGGGAAGGCAGCCTGGATTCCACCTACGTGCTGCAGACCGGCAGCCGCCTGCTGGCCGATGGCTGGGACGTGTTCCGGCTCAACTTCCGTGATCACGGGGACAGCTTCGCGCTGAACGAGGCGCTGTTCCATTCCTGCCGCATCGACGAGGTGGTGCTGGCGCTGGGCGACATCGCGCAACGCTGGCCGGCCCGGCCGATCGCGCTGGCCGGGTTTTCGCTGGGCGGCAACTTCGCACTGCGCGCCGCGCTGCAGGCGCCCGCGCGCGGCATCCCCCTGGAATACGCGCTGGCGGTCTGCCCGATCATCGATCCGGCCGAGGGCCTGTTCTCGCTGGAGCAGCAGGCGCCGTGGTTCTATCAGGCCTACTTCATGCAGAAATGGCGGCGCTCGCTGCAGGCCAAGCAGGCGGCGTTTCCGCAGCACCAGTATTTCGAGATGTCCGAACTCAAGCAGAGCCTGCGCGGGCTGACCGAGTCGCTGGTGCTGCGGCACACCGATTTCGATTCGCTGGAAGCCTATCTGGATGGCTATTCGGTGGCCGGCGATGCGCTCAAGGCGATGCAGATTCCGGCCACCATCCTCACCGCGCGCGACGATCCGGTGATTCCGGTCAACGCGTTCGAGCAGCTGCAGCTGCCGCCGAACATCGAGCTGGACATCGCCGACTATGGCGGCCACTGCGGCTTCATCCGCGGCTACGGCATGACCAGTTTCACCGACGACTACATCGCGGCGCGCTTCAACGCCATCGCCGATCGGCGCTGAGAGG
>JAJXTX010000149.1 GCA_021783385.1 Pseudomonadota bacterium | reverse complement strand
TGCTGCGGCTGTAGGGTTCGAAGAAAGCGTAGCGGTCGGCGGCCGTGGCGTCGTCCGGTTCGCCCAGGGTGTGCGCGTCGACCACGCAGGGCAGCTGGTTTCTGCACAGGGTGGTGTCGATCCGGAACGCGGCGCGCTGGCCGTCCAGCGTGAGCCAATCGGGGCGCTGGATGTCGTTGAACGCGATCGGTGAATCCGTCGCGAGTTCGGTGGTGTCGCGGATGTTCCGGGGTTCCGCCTCGCCGAACGCGCTCTTCAGCGCATTGCCGAAGGTCTGCACGTTGAGGGCCGGCGGCAGGATCACGCTGAGATCATAGAGCTTCGGCTGCGCACTCCATGGCGCATCCGACAGGCGATTCAGCAGCACTTCGGCCGAACGCGTCGGGAACCGGCTGATCAGCACGTGATAGTCATCCGACCCGCCGAGGCTGTGTTCGAGGAATTGCGTCTGGTCGATCGACAGCGGGTCGAAGCCGCTCAGCTTCGCCAGCTGCATGGCCATCGGCTGAATCTCGCCCAGACGCCCCCGCGCCTTGTCGATGTGCGCATAGCCGGCATCCACGAACAGCCGCGCCTGCGGGTCGCCGGCAAACACCTTGCGGAACAGGTTCCTGGCCTGCGTGGTATCGCGCGTCTGCAGGTCGTTGCCGGAGCCGTCGTACGGAATCAGCTTGAAGCCAAGCCGGATCGCCTCGCGCACGATCTCGCCATACAGCGGTTCGCGCAGGTACTCGGTGCCACTTGCCCGTACCGGATAACCGCGCCGCATCAGTCCGGGGTCGTCGTCGCCGAGCGCCTCGGCGGCAAAGTAGCTGAATCCGAGCGCGCGCAGCCGCGGCAGCAGGGCCAGCGTGAGCACGCGGGTATGCGCGTTGTGGTGGGCCTCGTTGATCATCACGATGTGGCGATCCGCGGCCAGTCGCGTGATGACCTCGGCCGCGTCGGCGCGCTTCCATGCGGCGCGATCCGGCAGCACCAGGCCGGCGGGCTGTTCGCTCTGCAGCGGAAAGCTCAACACCGCCTCGTTGTAGAGCCCCAGCTCATCCAGCGCGAAAGCGCGGAACTGGCCGATGATCAGCTGGTCGGCCGCGGAAAGCTGCGGCATGCGTTGAAGGAGATATTCGTAACGGGCCAGCGCGTTGGGCTGTCGCCGCACGGCGTGGAATATGCCGATTTCAGTCTGGTCGAACGATTGCGCAATCACGCCCACCGGAACCAGCCACGCCGTCAGGCAGATGAGCATGGCGAACATTCTTTTCGGCATGACGACCACCGACAAGGCTGCAATGATCAGAGCCTGCGCGCGAACAAATCGGGTGACAAGTACCGCAGGATACGAAGCAAGTCGCCAGCCACGCCGCCCGCGTGGCTAGACTGGCAGGCATGAACACGACCCATAGCGATGTGCTGATCCTCGGCGGCGGCGTGATTGGCCTGGCCAGTGCGCTGTACCTGCTGAAGGCGGGCGCCAGCGTGCGGATACTGGAGCAGGGCACGCCCGGCTGCGGCAGCTCGTACGGCAATTGCGGCACGATCACACCCAGCCACGCAGCGCCGCTGGCGATGCCCGGAATGATCGGCGTGGCGCTGCGCTCGATGCTGAAGGCGGATGCGCCGCTGTATCTCGATCCGCGCTTCGACGGTCCGCGGCTGCGCTGGCTGCTGGGTTTTGCGCGCCACTGCAACTGGCGCGATTTTGTCCGTGCC
Source organism: Pseudomonadota bacterium (assembly GCA_021783385.1). Taxonomy (GTDB): domain Bacteria; phylum Pseudomonadota; class Gammaproteobacteria; order Xanthomonadales; family Rhodanobacteraceae; genus Rhodanobacter. The sequence goes on along the minus strand of JAJXTX010000149.1, from coordinate 4,761 downwards.
ACCGACGCCCGCGCGGCGCTGCTGCTGCGCTCGCGCCGGCTGCTGGGCGAGCTGGTGCGGCATGAAAAGCTGGACTGCGAGTTCGTCGAGCAGGGCGTGCTTTACGTGCATCGCACGCCGGCAAAGCTGGCGCAGGATCGGCGCGAGCACGTCAGCGTGCTTGATCGCCTCGGTATCGACGTGCAGCCGCTGACGGGCAGCGAGGTCGAGGCGCTGGAGCCGGCGTTGAGGCCCGGTGTGGCCGGCGGGTTGTTGCACCCCGGCGATGCGCGGCTGCGGCCGGATCGCTACGCGGCCGAGCTGGCGCGGCGGGTGGCCGAGCTGGGCGGGGTGATCGAATCCGGCGCGCGGATCGAGCGGTTCAGCACCGCCGACGCGCGCATCACCGAGGTGCACAGCAGCCGCGGCCGTTTCCGGGGCGAGCGCGTGCTGCTGGCGCTGGGCGCATGGTCGCCGCTGCTGGGCCAGGCGCTGGGTCTGCGGCTGCCGATGCAACCGGGCAAGGGCTACTCGCTCACCTACAGCCGGCCGGCGCAGGTGCCACGGCACGCGCTGGCGCTGCGCGAGGCGTCGGTGTGCGTGACCACCTGGAACGAGGGTTTCCGGCTGGGCAGCACGATGGAATTTTCCGGTTACCGCGAGGGCCTCAACCCACGCCGGCTGGAGGCACTGCGCCGTGGCGCGGCCGAGGGCCTGCGCGAACCGCAGGGCGCGCAGCTGCAGGAGGCATGGTGGGGCTGGCGGCCGATGAGCGTGGACGAGGTGCCGATCATCGGCCCCAGTACGCGCTGGTCGAACCTGCTGCTGGCCACCGCGCACGGCATGCTCGGCGTGAGCATGTCGACCGCCACTGGCGAGCTGATTGCGTCGATGCTGGGTGGCACGGCCGCACCGATCGACGCCACGCCGTATGCGCCGGCGCGCTTCGGGCTGTAGTGGCAGAGGTCACCGCGCCGCGCTCGCCTTGACGCCGCCGCTGCAGGTGGTCGGCTAGTTTGCGGCGGATGCCGGAGCGCGCAGCAATGACTGCAAACCATGATCTGATCGTGCTGGGCGCGGGTTCCGCCGGCCTCGCCACCGCACTGCGCGCGGCACAGCATGGTGCCCGCGTGGCGCTGCTCGATCCCGCGCCGCTCGGCGGCACCTGCGTGCATCGCGGCTGCGTGCCGAAGAAGGCGCTGTGGTTTGCCGCGCAGTGGGCGCAGACGCAGCGGCTGGCGCAGGCGATCGGCTTCGGCGCAGCGCCGGGGCCGCTGGACTGGGCGCATTTTCGCAGCTTGCGCGAGCGCCATATCGATGCAATCGCCCAGCGCTACGCGCAGCGGCTGCAGCAGGCGGGCGTGCAGCGGCTGGCGCACAGCGGCCGGTTCGTCGCCGCCAACACGATCGAGCTGGACGATGGCACGCGGCTGCAGGCACCGCAGATCGTGATCGCCACCGGTGCGCGTCCGCGCCGGCTGGCGTTGCCCGGCTTTGAGCTGGGCATGGTTTCGGACGACATGTTTGCGCTGACGGCGCGGCCGCAGCGCGTGGCGATCGTGGGCGGCGGCTACGTGGCAGTGGAATTTGCCGGCATGCTGCAGGCGCTGGACAGCGAGGTGGAACTGCTGGCCCGTGGGCCGCTGCTGGAAAGTTTCGACCAGGAGCTGGTACAGGTCCTGGCGCAGCAGATGGCGGCGCACGGCGTGACGATCACCGCGCACAGCGCGATTCGCGCGGTGCGGCGCGGCACCGGCGGCCTGTGGCTGGACGACGTGGCGCAGGGCGCGGCACGCGGGCCTTACGATGCGCTGCTGTGGGCAGTCGGGCGCGTGCCCAACGCCGATCGCCTCGGGCTGGCGGACGTCGGCGTGCAGCGGGATGAGCGCGGCCACGTGGTTACCGATGCGCGCCAGAACACCAGCCGTGCCGGCATCCACGCGGTGGGCGACGTCACCGCGCGCAAGGCGCTCACGCCGGTGGCGGTGGCGGCCGGACGGCATCTGGCGGATCGGCTGTTCGGCGACCAGCCCGACGCGCAGCTGGATTACCGCAACATCCCCAGCGTGGTGTTTACCGAGCCGCCGCTGGGCATGGTCGGGCTGACCGAGGCGGAAGCGCGCCAGCGCTACGGCGAGCAGGTAAGCGTCCACCGCAGCCGGTTCACACCGATGCAGTGGGCGCTGGCCGGCCGGCATGAGCAAAGCGTGATGAAGCTGGTCTGCACCGGGGCCGACGAGCGGGTGGTCGGCATCCATGCGCTCGGCCCCGGCGTCGACGAGATGCTGCAGGGCTTCGCGGTGGCGCTGAAGCTCGGCCTGCGCAAGCGCGACCTGGACGCCACCGTGGCGATCCATCCCACCGCCGCGGAGGAGCTGGTACTGATGGGCTGATGGCGCGTGTCATCGGTACACTGCCGCCCATGAGCATCTACAGCCTGCAGCGCGGCCGTGTGCCGCTGCTGATCAGCCTGCCGCACGACGGCAGTGACATTCCCGCCGATATCGCCGCGCGCATGCGGCCGGCCGCGCGCCGCGCGCCGGACACCGACTGGCACGTGGCGCGGCTGTACCAGCCGCTGGCGCAGGCGCTGGGCGCCAGCGTGCTGAAGCCGCGCGCGTCGCGCTATGTGATCGATCTCAACCGGCCGGTCGACGGCCACGCGCTGTATCCGGGCCAGCGCGAGACCGGCCTGGTGCCGACCATCGGTTTCGACGGCGAGCCGCTGTATCAGGAGGGGCTGGCGCCGCAGCCGGCCGAAGTGCAACAGCGCATAAACGCTTTCTGGCAGCCGTACCACGATGCGCTGGCGCAGGAACTTGCACGGCTGCGCGCCGAGCATGGTCGCGTGGTGCTGTGGGAAGGCCATTCCATCCGCAGCCGCGTGCCGATGCTGTTCGAGGGCCGGCTGCCGGATCTCAACCTGGGCACGGCGGATGGCGCAAGCTGCGACGCCGACCTGCAGGCGCGGCTGCAGGCCTGCCTGCAATCGCAGTCGCGCTACGGCTTCGCGGTCAACGGGCGTTTCAAGGGCGGCTACATCACGCGGCACTATGGACAGCGCGGCGCGGGTGTGCAGGCGGTGCAGCTGGAGCTGGTGCAGTTGAACTACATGGACGAAACGAGCCTCGACTACGACGCGGTCAGGGCAGCGCCGCTGCAGGCGCTGATCGGCCAGCTGCTGCGGCAATGCCTGGCGTGAACGCAATTTTCTGCGGCCGCGGTTGCGGCGGCCCAAAGTCAAGCTGCGGCAGCGGGAGCCGCGTGGAAATCCTGCGTTTCGTTCAGCCGTGGTAGGCCTTGCCTGCTGCTATTGTGGGGTCGTCGCGCCACCCGAGTTGCCGGGTTCCGGCCGGGTTCGCGATACCCCAATCGTCCGAGGCTCAACATCATGATGCGTAAACTTGCGATCGCTTCCCTGCTCGTGGCGGGCGTGGCTCTTTCCGGTTCCGTGCTGGCTCAGGCTGCTGCTCCCCAGGCAGCCGCGACCGAGCAGAGCGCTCCTGCCGCGGCCCCGAAGAAGGCGCCGATGCACCACATGAAGGCCCACTCCAAGATGAAGGCCCATCATGTGACCCACCACAAGGCTGCCCATCACAAGGCCGTCCACCACAAGGCCGCCAAGAAGGCACCGGCTTCCGCCAGCACCGCTGGCTGAGCGTCGGTTGGCGTGAACCAAAACCCCGCCGGCGCAAGCCGGCGGGGTTTTTCATGGGTGCGGCATCGGCACGCACGGGGTCGTCGCGTGCGGCTATCCTCAGCCGGCCGTCGCCGGCAGCACCGCGACGCACTTCAGCTCGATCGCGATCGGCGTCGGCAGCGCACTGACGCCCACCGTTGTGCGGCAGGCGTTGACGCCGGCGAAGTGCTCCGCGTAGAGGCGGTTGTACGCGGCAAAGTCGCGCGGCAGATCGGTCAGGAACACGGTGACATCGACCAGGTCGGTCCACGCCGCGCCGCTGGCCTCCAGCACCGCCCTGACGTTGGCAAACACCTGGCGGCACTGCGCCTCGATGTCATAGCCGGTCAGGTGCCCCTCGGCATCGTGCAGATTGCCCGGGATCGCGTGGCTGCCGGGCTCGCGCGGGCCCACCCCGGACAGGTACAGCCACTGCCCCACGCGCCGCGCGTGCGGATAGGCGCCGACCGGCGCCGGTGCATGATCGGTGCGCACGATGCCGCTCACCGCAGCGCGGCCGGGAGCCGCTGCAGCCGCTGCAGCGCCGTCTCGTAGGCCGGCTGCAGCGCGGCGCGCGAATCGACATGCATCGCCAGGTCGTGCATGTGGCCGTTGTCGAGGCTGTAGCACCACGCATGCACCGACAACGTCTGGCCGCGCTCCCACGCGTCCATCACCATCGTGGTGCGGCAGGTGTTGGTGACCTGCTCGATCGCGTTGAGCTCGCACAGGCGTGCGTTGCGCAGCGCCATCGGATCAAGCGCGGCGAGCATCGCGGAATGTTTCTCCGCCACGTCGCCGACGTGGCGCAACCAGTTGTCGACCAGGCCCAGCCGGCGCTCGTCCAGCACCGCCTGCACGCCGCCGCAGCCGTAGTGGCCGACCACGATGATGTGCTCGACCTTGAGGATGTCCACCGCGAACTGGATCGTGCTGAGGCAGTTGAGGTCGCTGTGCGCGACCACGTTGGCCACGTTGCGCTGCACGAAGATCTCGCCAGGCGGCAGGTCGACGATCTGGGTGGCCGGCACGCGCGAATCGGAGCAGCCGATCCAGAGGTATTTCGGCGACTGCTGGGTCGCCAGCTGCTGGAAGAAACGCGG
>JAJXTX010000148.1 GCA_021783385.1 Pseudomonadota bacterium | reverse complement strand
TTATGAGCTGTCGTCGCCGCGCAGCGGCACGCGGCTGTGACCGAACTGACATCCTGCTATCACAGGATTTGAACAGTTCGCGCGGCATCCTTGCCGCCATGTTTTTGAACGTCGCTTCGCACCCGCACCCTTCCGCCCTCGCTGTCCCGAATGCGCCTCCGGTGCGCTCGTGAGGCCGGTCGAGTCCGCCTGCATGGCGGCTGGGATCGGCACGCGATTCCGGCAAGTGCGCCAGCAAACCGTGGATCTGTGTGCGGGCCTCAGCGCGGAGGACCTGCTGGTGCAGTCGATGCCCGATGCGAGCCCGGGCAAATGGCATCTGGCGCACACCAGCTGGTTCTTCGAGCAGTTCGTGCTGGGGCGCGATGCCGCTTACCGGCCGACCGATCCGGCCTGGAACTACCTGTTCAACTCCTATTACCAGTCGATCGGTCCGATGCACGCGCGGCCGCAGCGCGGGCTGCTTTCACGGCCTTCGCTGGACGAAGTGCGCGCCTACCGGCAGCGCATTGACGCTGCGGTGGGCGAGCGGCTGGCCCGCGATGACGACAGCGAGCTGGCCACCCTCGTCGAGCTGGGCGTGCAGCACGAACAGCAGCACCAGGAGCTGCTGCTGACCGACATCAAGCATGCGCTGTGGTGTAACCCGCTGCGGCCCGCGTACCGAGCGGAGCTGGCCGATGCGACGGTGTCGAAGGTGGTGCCGCTGCATTTCGTCAGCGGCCGCGAGGGCATCGTGGAAATCGGCCACCGCGGCGAAGGGTTTGCGTTCGACAACGAGACTCCGCGCCATCGCACCCTGCTGCAGCCGCACGCACTGGCCAACCGGTTGGTGACCAACGCCGAGTACCTCGCGTTCGTGCGCGAGGGCGGCTATCGCGAGCCGGCGCTGTGGCTGGCCGATGGCTGGGCCGCGCTGCAGCGCGACGGCTGGCAGCATCCGCTGTACTGGGACGACGATCTGGCCAGCGAGTTCACCCTCGCCGGAATGCGCGCGCTCGATCCGCACGAGCCGGTGTGCCACCTGAGCTACTACGAGGCGGAGGCGTTTGCCCGCTGGGCCGGCGCGCGACTGCCCACCGAGGCGGAGTGGGAGTCGGCCGCGCACGGCGTGGCAATTCGCGGCAACCTGCAGGAGACGCAGCGCTTCCAGCCGCGCGCCGCGGCGGCCGGCGACGGCCTGCTGCAGCTGTATGGCGACGTATGGGAATGGACCGCCTCGCCGTACGTGAGCTATCCCGGTTTTCGCCCGCTGTCCGGCGCGCTGGGCGAGTACAACGGCAAATTCATGTGCGGCCCGTGGGTGCTTCGCGGCGGCTCGTGCGCGACCCCGCGCGAGCACCTGCGCGCCAGCTACCGCAATTTTTTCGCACCCCACGCCCGCTGGCAGTTTGCCGGGCTACGACTGGGACAGGATCGATGAGCAGTGTGCAAGCCTTTGGCCTGAGCGACGACGACCGCCGCCCGCCGATGAACGATTTGCTCGAAGTGGCCCAGCGCGGCCTCGGCGCCAGCCCCAAGCGGCTGCCGTCGTGGCTGTTCTACGACGGGCGCGGCTCGGCCTTGTTCGAGCGGATCTGCGAGCAGCCGGAGTACTACCTCACCCGCTGCGAGATCGCCCTGATGGACGAGCACGCCGGCAGCATCGCCGATGCGCTGGGCAGCGACGTGCGGCTGGTCGAATACGGCAGCGGTAACGCGCACAAGACCGGCATGCTGCTGCAGCATCTGCGTCGGCCGGTGGCCTACGTGCCGGTGGAGATCTCGGCCGATCCGCTGCGCCAGAGTGTCGAGCGGCTGGCGCGCGAATTTCCCGGGCTGCCGCTGCAGCCGCTGTGCGCGGATTTCAGCAAGCCGCTGCGGCTGCCGATTCCACCGCGCGCGCCGCGACGCACGGTGCTGTATTTCCCCGGTTCCACCATCGGCAATTTCGAGAACCGCGAGGCCGCCGTGCTGCTGCGCAAGATGCGCAACGAGATGGGCGATGCCGGCGGCCTGCTGATCGGCGTTGACCTGAAAAAGGACCCCGCGCTGATCGAGGCGGCCTACAACGACCGCGCTGGCGTCACCGCCGAGTTCACCCTCAACATGCTGGTGCGCCTGAACCGCGAGATCGGCAGCAATTTCGAGCTGTCCGGGTTCGGCCACCGCGCCCACTACAACCCGATGGCCGGACGCATCGAGACGCACATCGTCAGCCGTCGCGCGCAGCAGGTGCGGATCGGTCGCGCCAGCGTGGCGTTGCGCGAGGACGAGGCGATCCACGTCGAATACAGCTGCAAGTATTCGCTGGACGACTTTGCCGCGCTGGCCGCCAAGGCCGGGCTCGCGGTGCTGCGCGTGTGGACCGACGCGCAGCGGATGTTCAGCGTGCAGTACCTGGTGCGCGCCAGCACGGTGGCGCGCTGAGGCACCGCACCCGTCGCTGAGGGCCGTGCGCTACGCAAGCGGCGGCTGATTTGTCACACTCCGGGTGCTGCGTTCCCTGTCCGGATTTTCCATGCGCTCGTCGTCGCTTGTTGCCGTCGCCCTGGCGCTGTGCTCTGCGCTGTTTTTCACCCTGACCTATGTGCTCAACCGCAGCCTGGTGGCCGGCGGCGGCCACTGGCAGTGGGCGGTGATCCTGCGCTACCTGTTCACGCTGCCGCTGCTGGCGCTGGTGCTGCCGTGGCAGGGCGGGCTGGGCGGCCTGCCGCAGGCGCTGCGACGACATCCGCGGCCGTGGCTGGGGTGGAGCAGCGTGGGTTTCGTGCTGTTCGGCATTCCGCTGACCTGGGCCGCCAGCAGCGGACCGTCGTGGCTGATCGCGGGCAGTTTCCAGATCACCGTGCTGGCCGGCCCGCTGCTGGCGCCGCTGCTGTATCGCGACGAGCGGCGGCGACTGGCGTGGGGCAGCCTGGCGATCGGTGCGCTGATCGTGGCCGGCGTGTTCACCCTGCAGTGGGGCCACGCGCACGGCCGGCTGCGGCCGGGCGACTGGCTGGCGGTGGGCGCGGTGGCGCTGGCGGCGTTTGCCTATCCGCTGGGCAATCGCGGCCTGCTGCTGCATCTCGAACAGACCGAGGCGATGCAGGCCGAAGCGGAGCAGGCCGGTGCCCAGCGTGGACCGCCGCGGCTCAATGCGGTCCAGCGGGTGTTCGGCATGACGCTGTGCAGCTGGCCGCTGTGGCTGCTGTTCGCGCTGATCGCCTGGCGCACGATCGGGCCGCCGGACCTGCGCGAGATGCTGCTGGCCGCCGGCGTGGCGCTGTCGTCGGGCACCATCGCCACGGTGATGTTTTTCCGCGCCACCGACATGGTGCGGCGCGAGCCCGGTGCGCTGGCGGCGGTGGAGGCGATGCAGGCCGCCGAGCTGCTGTTCGCGACGCTGCTCGGCGTGCTGTTTCTGGGCGAGTCCTGGCCGCATGGTTACGCCGCGTTCGGCGCGCTGGCGATCGTGCTGGGCATCGCGCTGTTCGGCTGGATCAGCGGGCGCGGCGCGGCCGGCCACGACGACCAGCTGCGTGCCCTGCGCGGCGACCGCAGTGCCTGAGCCGGCCGGCCCGGCTTATCATGCGCGGCAGTGCGACCGGCACGGTCGACGCAGCAGGGATTCCTGAACAGCGGATGGCGATGACAGCGACTCCCGCAGCGACCATCCATCACGGCACGCCGGCATTCCGGCGCACCAACCTGGCGCTGTTCGCGGCGGGCTTTGCCACCTTCGGCCTGCTCTACTGCGTACAGCCGCTGATGCCGCAGTTCAGTCGCGACTACGGCGTGAGCGCAGCGACCAGCGCACTGTCGCTGTCGCTGACCACCGGCGTGCTGGCGTTTGCCCTGCTGGTGGCCGGCGCGCTGTCCGACGCGTGGGGGCGCAAGCCGGTGATGACCGGCTCGCTGCTGGCGTCGGCGCTGCTGGTGCTGCTGACCGCGCTGGCGCCGGGCTGGCACCTGCTGTTGCTGCTGCGCACGCTGCTCGGGTTGAGCCTGAGCGGACTGCCGGCGGTGGCAATGACCTACCTCAGTGAGGAGATGGATGCCGAGTCGATCGGGCTGGGCATGGGTCTGTACATCAGCGGCAGTGCGGTGGGCGGCATGAGCGGGCGGCTGATCACCGGCGTGCTGGCGGATGTCTTCGGCTGGCGCGTCGGGGTGGCGGTGGTCGCGCTGATCGGCCTGCTGTGCGCCGGCATCTTCTGGCGCAGCCTGCCGCCGTCGCGGCATTTCGTGGCGCAGCCGCTGCGGCCGCGCGCGCTGCTTGGGCGCTTCGCCGGGATGTTCCGTGACGCCGGCCTGCCGTGGCTGTTCGCCGAGGGTTTCCTGCTGCTGGGCGCGTTCGTCACTGTCTATAACTATCTCGGCTACCGGCTGCTGGCGCCGCCGTACGGGCTGAGCCAGATGGCGGTGGGGCTGATCTTCGGCATCTATCTGGTCGGCACCTTCAGTTCGGCCTGGATGGGGCACCTCGCGGGCCGGCTGGGCCGGCGCAGGGTGCTGTGGACGGCGTTCGCGCTGATGCTGGGTGGCGTGCTGCTGACGCTGGCGCGGCCATTGCCGCTGATCCTGCTGGGGCTGGTGGCGATCACCTTCGGCTTTTTCGGCGGCCATTCCATCGTCAGCAGCTGGGTCGGCCGGCGCGCCGGTGCGGCCCGGGCGCAGGCGGCTTCGGCCTATCTTTTCAGCTACTACATGGGCTCCAGCGTGGCCGGCTATGCCGGCGGGCTGTGCTATGCCGCGCGCGGCTGGCACGGCGTGGCGGCGTTCGTCGGCACGCTGGTGCTGGCCGGCCTGCTGCTGGCGTGGAGGCTGTACCGGCTGGCGCCGCTGGCCGGGCCGCCGTCGCCCGGCACCGAGCCGGCGATGCCGTGATGCGGGCTTCCGCGGTCAGCGCGCGGCGGGCTTGAGCATGTCCTTCACGGCGTCGTAGCTGCCGTCGTTCGGCCGCGCGGGAATGCCCAGCAGATGGGTCATCAGCGGATAGACGTCCACATTCGGGAACTTCCCGACCTTCGCGTCCACCCGAAACGCCGGACCGTGCGCCACGAACAGCGCCTGCATGCGCGGGTCGGCGTTGTCGTAACCGTGCTCGCCCACGCTGAGATGGCCGCGGTAGTTGCTGGTGGTGATGCGCCAGCCGACATCGGCCAGGCACAGCAGCTGCGGCACGCGCGGATTGTGGCCGTAGTCGAAGCGTGCCGGCACCCGCGTCTTGTCCCAGCACTGCATGTGCTGCTGCGGTTGTTCAAGCTGCCGCTCGATCGCGGCGAAGCGGGTGCGGTCGACGGCGCTGCCGGACTTCGGATCGAAGCCGGCCAGCACGCCCAGGTCCACCGTGCGCAGCTGGTCGAGCGGGATCAGCCGGTCGATCAGCACGCTGTGGTTGAGCGGCACGCTGGCCATGCCGTGATCGGCCAGCACGATCAGGTTGATCTTGTCGAACAGGCCGCGCTGTCGCAGCCCGCGCACAAGCCGCGCCAGCGCCGCGTCGGTGGTGCGCAGCGCCTCATCCAGCTGCGGCGTGTCGGGGCCGTATTCGTGCCCGGCATGATCGACCGCGTCGAAGTACAGCGTGAGAAACGTGGGGCGCTGGCCAGGCGGCAGGTCCAGCCACGCCAGCACCTGATCCACGCGCTGGTCGGCCGTCAGCCTGCCGTCGTAGGGCAGCCAGTAGTCTGGATGACGGCCGTGGATGTCCGCCTCCGAGCCGGGCCAGAACATGGTCGCGGTGCGCAGGCCGTGCCGGTCGGCGGTTTCCCAGATCGGTGTGGCCTCGTCCCACCAGCGGCCGTCGCTGACCGCCTGGCGGTTGCCCAGCGAGAATTTCCCCAGCCGCGGATCGAACATGGTGTTGCTGACGATGCCATGCTGATCGGGGCGCAGCCCGGTGACGATGGTGTAGTGGTTCGGGAACGTCAGCGACGGAAACGCCGGCTGCATCGACGCCGCGTGCACGCCGGTGCGCGCCAGCATCGCCAGCGTGGGGCTGAAGCCGCGCTCGATGTAGTCGTAGCGATAGGCGTCGATCGAGATCAGCAGCAGCGGTGCCGGCGCATGCGTGCCGGCGGTGCGGGTGGCGGTGGCCGTGGGCCGGGTGGCGCAGCCGGCGCCCAGCGCCAGCAGGGAACCGAGCAGCAGGCGAAACAGGATTTTCATGGTTGGGCTCGTACGATCCAGTAATCCCCGCATGATCGCGTGTTGTCATGACCATTTCATCTCGCCGCACGTCCGTCGCCCTCCGCCACGTCCTGCTGGAGGGGATGCTGACCCTGGCCCCGATCGGGCTTGCCGCCGCATGGCAAACGCCGCCGCCGGCGCCGGTGGTGATCCTGCAGCCGTCGTCGTCACCGGCCCAGCAGTTCCAGCAGACCGTGCAGCAGCAACAGCTGAACAACCAGCTGCGGCAGAGCCAGCTGCAGCAGCAGTTGCAGCAGGACGTGTCGAGCACCGCGCAGCGTCCGTTTGCCGGCAATCCGCAGGCCGTGCAGCAGGCCAG
>JAJXTX010000147.1:3438-6516 GCA_021783385.1 Pseudomonadota bacterium | reverse complement strand
CGCACCCTGTGCGCGATCGGATGAGCGTGAAGTCCATTCGCGCACAGGGTGCGCTCCTGCATGAGGTGGTTTCAGGCGAGTTTTTCGTAGGCGGACAGGGTGAGGAAATCACCGAGCTGGTCGGCATGGGTCAAGGCGGACAACAGCGCGGCGGCGTCGTCGGCGCGGGCGGCGCCGGGGTGCTGGCTGTCACGCAGTCGGTGCACGTGGGTGGCCAGCGCATGATCGAACAGCGCCAGGTCGATCGGCGCGTGGTCGGAAAACTCCAGCCCGCCGTGATGCAGCCACTGCCAGAGCTGCGCCCGCGCGATCTCGGCGGTGGCGGCGTCCTCCATCAGGTGGTGGATCGGTACGCAGCCGAGTCCGTCCAGCCATGCGGCGGTGTAGCGCAGACACACCTCGACGTTGTTGTCGAAGCCGCTGCGGGTGATCGTTCCGTTCGGCGCGGCCAGCAGCTGTTCGCGCGTCACGTTGACGTCCTCGCGCAGGCGCTGCAACTGGTTCGGTGCCGGCATGTATTCATCGAAGATCGCCTGCGCCACCGGCACCAGCGCCGGATGTGCGACCCAAGTGCCGTCGTGGCCAGCCTGCACCTCGCGCAGCTTGTCAGCGCGCACCTTGGCCATTGCAGCCTCGTTCGCCGCCTCATCGCCCTTGATCGGAATCTGCGCCGCCATGCCGCCCATCGCGAACGCGCCGCGGCGGTGGCAGGTCTTGATCAGCAGCTCGGAGTAGGCCTTCAGGAACGGCACCGTCATCAGCACCTGGCCGCGCTCCGGCAGCAGGCGGTCGCGGTGACCGCGCAGGGTTTTCAGGTACGAGAAGATGTAGTCCCAGCGGCCGCAGTTGAGGCCGACCACCCGCCCGCGCAGGGCGTGCAGGATTTCGTCCATCTGGAAGGCCGCCGGCAGCGTCTCGATCAGCACGGTGGCCTTCATGCAGCCGGTGGGCAGCTGCAAGGCGTCCTCGGCGAACGCCATCACCGCGTCCCACAGCGCGGCTTCCTCCATCGCCTCCAGCTTGGGCAAATAGAAATACGGGCCGCGATCGCGCGCCTGCAGCGCGGCGGCGTTGTGGAAGGCATACAGACCAAAATCCACCAGCGAGCCGGCCATCGTGACGCCGTCCACGCTGAAGTGGCGGTCGACCAGGTGCCAGCCGCGCGGGCGCACCACCAGCACCGCCGGCTGGTCGCCGACGCGGTACTGCCGGCCTTCCGGGCTGCTGTATTCAATCCGGCCGGCCACCGCATCGCGCAGGTTGACCTGGCCGTCGAGCTGGTTGGCGAAGGTGGGTGCGGAGGAGTCCTCGAAATCCGCCATGAACACCTTGGCGCCGGAGTTCAGCGCGTTGATGATCATCTTGCGCTCGACCGGGCCGGTGATCTCGACGCGGCGATCCTGCAGCGCCGCCGGGATCGGTGCCACGCTCCAGTCCGAGGCGCGGATCGCGGCGGTATCCGCGCGGAAATCCGGCAGCGCACCGGCGTCGTAGGTCGCCTGGCGCGCGCGCCGGGCCTGCAGCAGCAGCTGCCTGGTGGCATCGAAACGACGATGCAGCCGGGCCAGAAAGTCCAGCGCCTGCGGTGTCAGGATGGCCTCGTAGCCGCTCGCGTCGGCATGCACCTGCACCGCTCCTGTGACGACTCGATCCTGCGCTGCTGCCATGAGCTTGCTCCGTTCGCGTTGAAGTGATGAAACTAGGGAAAAATGTCATATTTGACAAAGCGAATGTTTCAATTACTACTATTAGCTTGGTGAATACAAAAGCCAATCCATTGAAAAAACATCCAAAATCTGACATCAAACCACTGGATGGCGTGAAAACATTGCGCCGCGGCGCAGCAAAAAGGCGTGAGGGCAGCCTGCCGCCGACCGAAGTCGGCAGCCGCTATTACTACAAGGGCAATCGCCACAAGCAGCTGCGGGCCTTCGTGAGCGTGGTCAAGCTGGGCACGCTGACCCGCGCGGCCGAGGCGCTGTACCTGTCGCAGCCGTCGATCAGCCTGCTGTTGCAGGCGCTGGAGCGCGAGCTCGGCATGAGCCTGCTCGAGCGTCGCCGCCGCCGCATCAATCTCACTGATGCCGGCGAGGTGCTGTATGAGCTGGCGCGGCCGCTGGTGGAGGGCTGGGACACGCTGGACCGCGATTTCCAGACCCGCGTCAAAGGCCTGCAGGGCGGCCGGCTGACGATCGCCGCCGGCAGCTCGACCATCCAGTACCTGCTGCCCGAGCTGGTGCGCCGCTACCGCGAGCGCTTTCCCGCGGTGCAGCTGCAGCTGGAAAACGTCACCGGCAAGGACGGCCTGGCGCTGCTGCGCGCCGATCAGGCCGATTTTGCCGTGGGCTCGATGCTGGACGTGCCCAACGACATCGCCTGGGCGCCGGTGCATCACTACGATCCGATGCTGATCATGCCGCCCGATCATCCGCTGGCGGCGATGGAAAAAGTCACGCTGGAGGATCTGTCGCCGTACGGGCTGATTTTGCCGCCGCAGCGGCTGTCCACCTACCGCATGGTGGATCTGGTGTTCCAGCAGCGCCAGGTGCCGTACCACGTGGCGATCGAGGTGGGTGGCTGGGAGGTGATCAAGGAATACGTGGCGATGGGGCTGGGCATTTCGATCGTCACCGGCATCTGCCTCACCGAGGCCGATCACGGCCGGCTCGCAGTGCGCAACATGAAGCAGTATTTTCCGCAGCGCAGCTACGGGGTGGTGATGCGCAAGGGCAAGTTTCTCAGCACCGAGGCGCGCGCCTTCGTCGACCTGATCCGGCCCGGCCTGCTGACGCATCGCGACTACGACGAATCGGGGCATTCGCAGCGCTGAAGTGGATCGGGAGCCGCTCAGACGCTGCGATGCTTGCCCCGGAACGGCGCGTAGAACGCGCGCAGACGGGCCAAGTCGGCCTCCATGTCGCCGCTGGTTTCAAACGGCTGGCCCACGCCGATGGTCTTGTCGGGATAGTGGAAATACACCGGCAGGATCGGCACGCCCGCCGTGTGCGCGATATGCCAGAACCCGCTGCGCCAGCGCGTCACCGGCTTGCGCGTGCCTTCCGGCGCGATGCCAAGCCA
>JAJXTX010000147.1:0-3338 GCA_021783385.1 Pseudomonadota bacterium | reverse complement strand
CGTCCCTGGATCACCAGCACGCCCTCGCCGGTGAGTCGGCGGTCGCGCCGCGCGAGCAGGCGCGCGCGCACTTCCTCTGGCAGCGACGGCGATCCGAGGACGTCGAAGCGCAGCTCCACCGCGCTCTCGGTGCGGTTCACGTGCTGGCCACCGGGGCCGTCGGCGCGCAGGAAGCGTTCGATCAGTTCCGATTCGGGCAGGCTGAGGCTGGAGCTGACGATCAACATCGGCGCAGTCTAGCGGGCGTCTGCGGCGGTCTCGGTGTGCGTCGCAACATCGCCTGCCGTGAAGCCTGCCGGCCAGGTCCAGCCGAAGCGTTCGAGCAGCGCCTGGCAGGCGCGGTCCAGGGGTGCCTCGATCAGCAGCGGCCGGCCGTCGAGCGGATGCGCCAGCTGCAGCTGCCACGCATGCAGCAGCATCCGGTGGCAGCCGAAATGCTGCTTGTACAGACGATTGTGGTCGCCGCGGCCGTGCTGGCAATCGCCGATCACCGGATGATGGATGTGCGCCAGATGCTTGCGGATCTGCCGGAAGCGGCCGCTCTCGGGCGAGGCCAGCAGCAGCGCATAGCGCTGCTGCGGATAGCGGCCCAGCGCGATCGGCACTTCGATCGTGGCCAGCCGCTGGTAGTGCGTGCGCGCCTCGCGGCGTGGGCCGGATTCGCGCGAACCGGGCAGCGCGTAGTCGATCAGCCCCGCCTCCGGCTCCGGCCAGCCGCGCACCACCGCGAGGTAGTGCTTGCGCACATGGCGCCCCATGAATTGCTCGCCCAGCGCAGCCGCCACCTCGCGCGAGCGCGCGATCAGCAGCACGCCGCTGGTGGCGCGATCCAGCCGGTGCGCCAGGTGCGCGCTGCCGCCGAGCTGATCGCGCAGCTGGTCGATCAGGAACACCTCGGCGTTGCCGACCATTTTCGAGCGGTGCACGGCCAGCCCGGCCGGCTTGTTCACCGCGACCAGCGCGTCGTCCTGGTAAAGCACGTCGAGCATGCGGCTGGCCTGGGGGGCGGCGTCAGGAACGCAGCCCGACGCCCCGCTTGAGCAGTTGCAGCGCCAGCACCGACAGCCCCGTCACGAACGCCAGCATCACCACGAATGCCATGCCGATGCCCACGTCGCTGATGCCGAGCACGCCGAAGCGGAACGCATTGACCATGTACAGGATCGGGTTGATCCGCGAGATCGCCTGCCACGGCTCGCCCAGCATGTTGACCGAATAGAACACGCCGCCGAGGTAGGTGAGCGGCGTGAGCACGAAGGTGGGCACCAGCGCGATGTCGTCGAACTTTTTCGCATACACCGCGTTGACGAAGCCCGCCAGCGAGAAGATCGTCGCGCCCAGCAGCACCGACAGGAAGGTGATCACCGGGTGCACCACGTGCAGCGAGGTGAAGAACAGCGCGATCAGCAGCACCAGCACCCCCACCACCAGGCCGCGCGCGACGGCGCCGGCGACGTAGCCGAGCAGGATCACCCAGTTCGGCATCGGCGACACCAGCATCTCCTCCACCGAGCGCTGGAACTTGGCGCCGAAGAACGAGCTGGAGATGTTGCCGTAGCTGTTGGTGATGATGCTCATCATCACCAGCCCGGGCACGATGTACTGCATGTAGGTGAAGCCGCCTTCGATGGCACCGATGCGGCTGCCGATCAGCTTGCCGAAGATCACGAAGTACAGCGTCATGGTGATCGCCGGCGGGATCAGCGTCTGCGTCCAGATGCGCATGATGCGCACGATCTCGCGCCGCACGATGGTGTGCAGCGCGACCAGATTGGTCGAGGCGTTGCTCATGCGGCCTGCTCCTGGCCGCCGCGCGCGGGCTCGTTGCGGCCATGCTCGACCAGCCGCACGAACAGTTCCTCCAGCCGGTTGGTCTTGTTGCGCATCGAGGTCACCGTGATGCTGTGCGCGGACAGCGCCGCGAACAGCGAGTTGAGGTCGTGCGAGCGGGCCATTTCGGCCTCCAGCGTGTGTTCGTCGGTGCGGCGCAGGCTGACCCCGGGCAGTCGCGGCAGCTCCGCCGGCATCGCCGCCACATCCAGCACGAAGGTCTCCACGTCCAGCGTCGCCAGCAGCCGCTTCATGCTGGTGTTCTCGATGATCGTGCCGTGGTCGATGATGGCGATGTTGCGGCACAGCGACTCGGCTTCCTCCAGGTAGTGCGTGGTCAGGATCACCGTGGTGCCGGCCGCGTTGATGGCGTTGACGAACTGCCACATCGAGCGGCGCACCTCGATGTCGACGCCGGCGGTGGGCTCGTCCAGGATCAGCAGCCGCGGCTCGTTCATCATCGCGCGGGCGATCATCAGGCGCCGCTTCATGCCGCCGGAGAGCATGCGCGCCTGATGCTGGGCCTTGTCCCACAGGCGCAACTCGTTGAGGTACTTTTCCGCCCGTTCGGCGGCGACCCTGCGCGGGATGCCGTAGAAGCCCGCCTGATTGACGCAGATGTCGAACGGCTTCTCGAACTGGTTGAAGTTGATCTCCTGCGGCACCAGCCCGATCAGCTTCATCGCCTCGCTGCGCTGGCGGTTCACCGATACGCCGAACACGCGGGCATCGCCGCTGCTGGAGTTCACCAGCGAGGAGAGGATGCCGATCAGGGTGGATTTGCCGGCGCCGTTGGGGCCGAGCAGGGCGAAGAAATCGCCGGGCTGCACGGTCAGCGAAATGCCCTTGAGGGCCTCCACGCCGTTGCCGTAGGTCTTGCGCAGGTTGTCGACGACGAGTGCGGGTGCTGAGGTCATGGATGATGCCAAAGGGTGGGAATCTGCGCCCGGCTCTGCCGCGCCATGCGGGACCCCGCCGGGGCCGGGCGGCTTGGTCGATAGTGCACAGCCACTTATTATAGCGGGCTTGCCGCCGCCGCCTGAACCGTCGGGTGCACTCACCGTTTCCGGAATCGCCATGGCCGACCACTTTCCGCTGCGTCTCGTCGACAGCGTCATGCTCGCACCCAGCGTGCGCCATCTGGCGTTCGAGCGCGTGGACGGCCAGCCGCTGGCGTTCCAGCCCGGGCAGTTCCTGCAGGTGCACTTCCACTACGACGACGGCACCGCCACCAAGCGCAGCTACTCGGTGGCCACCGTGGGCGACGGCGCGAGCCCGGTGCAGCGCATCGAGATCGCGGTGAGCTACGTCGAAGGCGGCGCCGCCACCCGCCTGCTGGGCGAGCTGCCGCTTGGTGGCAGCATCGACGCCAGCGGACCGTACGGGCGCTTCTGCCTGCAGCCGACCGACACCCATCCGCGCTACCTGCTGCTGGCCACCGGCACCGGCGTCACCCCGTACCGCGCCATGCTGCCGCAGATCGAAAAGCTGCTGGCGCAAGGCGAGCG
>JAJXTX010000146.1 GCA_021783385.1 Pseudomonadota bacterium | reverse complement strand
CGAGAGCCCGCGCGCTTCGAGGATGGACGCGAGCGACGCCGCAGCAATGCCCTTGCCAAGCGAGGACACCACACCGCCAGTGACGAAAATCAGGGGGGTCATGGAAAGCAGCCGTGCTGGAAATTAGACATTTTAACGGCAGAAGCGCCTGGCTGCGAGATGCCATCCGACAATTCGCGCATTTGATTCATCTGCCGTGCCCGCAGACCCGTCCGGAGGAGCGCACCCTGTGCGCGAAAGGTCTTCGCTGCGATCGGCATCAGAGCCTTCGCGCACAGGCTGCGCTCCTGCAACATGGCGGATGGACGGCGTAGACGGGGCCCTCTGCTAGCATCTCGGCCATGACCCAGCCCATCCCCGCCCGTCTCGCTGCCCTGCGCGCGGCCATGCAGCAGCATGGCGTCGCCGCCGTGCTCGTTCCCAGCGCCGATCCGCACCTGTCCGAATACCTGCCTGCGCACTGGCAAGCGCGGGAGTGGCTCTCCGGCTTCAGCGGCTCGGCCGGCACGCTGATCGTCACCGCCGACGCGGCCGGCCTGTGGACCGATTCGCGCTATTTCGCGCAGGCCACGCAGCAGCTGGCCGGCAGCGGCATCGCGCTGATGAAGCTGCAAGTGCCGCACGCGGCCGAACATCTGGAATGGCTGCGCCAGCATCTGCAGGAAGGTGACGTGCTGGCGCTGGCCGGCGACAGCGTGGCGATCACCACCCAGCGCCAGATCGAGCGCCGGCTGGCCGAGGCCGGCGCCACCCTGCGCAGCGACCTTGACCTGCCGGGCGCGGTCTGGCGCGACCGCCCGGGGCTGCCGCAGGCACCGGTGCGGGCGCACGATCCGGTCTACGTCAGCACCTCGCGCGCCGAAAAGCTGGCGCGGGTGCGTCAGGCGATGCGCAGGCACGACGCCACCCATCACCTGCTGTCCAGCCTGGACGACATCGCCTGGCTAACCAACCTGCGCGGCAGCGACGTGGAATGCAACCCGGTGTTCCTCGCCCACATGCTGCTGGACGCCACCGGCCGCAGCACGCTGTTCGTGGCGCGCGGCAAGCTGGACGACGCGCTGGTCGCGGCGCTCGCCGCCGATGGCGTCGCGATCGTCGACTACGCCGCGATCACCTCCGCGCTGGGCGAACTGGGGGCCGCCGACCGTCTATTGCTGGACAGCGGGCGCGTGGTCAGCGCGATCGGCGCGGCCATCGCGCCGACGGTCACGCGCATCGAGGCGGCCAATCCCAGCACCGCGTTCAAGGCGCGCAAGAGCGCAGCCGAACTCGACCACGTGCGCGAGGTGATGCGCCGCGACGGCGCCGCGCTGGTGTGCGCGTTCCGCCGGCTGGAGCAGCGCCTCGCCGCCGGCATGCCGCTGACCGAGCTGGATGTCGACGCACTCCTGCGCGAAGAGCGCTCGGCCCAGCCCGGCTGGGTCGGCGAGAGTTTCGCCACCATTGCCGGCTACCAGGCGAACGGCGCGCTGCCGCATTACCGCGCCACGCCCGAGCAGCACAGTGTGCTGCAGCCACGGGGGCTGCTGCTGGTCGACTCCGGCGGCCAGTACTTCGGCGGCACCACCGACATCACCCGCGTGCTGGCGCTGGGCGAGACCACACCGGAGCAGCGCCGCGACGCCACGCTGGTGCTGAAAGGCATGATCGCGCTGAGCCGCGCACGCTTCCCCAAGGGCGCCAGCGGTCCGCAGCTGGATGCGCTGGCGCGCGCGCCGCTGTGGGCTGCGGGGATGGATTACGGTCACGGCACCGGCCACGGCGTCGGCTATTTCCTCAATGTGCATGAAGGGCCACACAGCATCCGCCCGCCGGTCAGCGGCGGCACGCTGGTGGCGCTGGAGCCGGGCATGATCAGCTCGATCGAGCCGGGCCTGTACAAGCCGGGCCGGCACGGCATCCGCCACGAAAACCTGGCGGTGGTGATCGAGGCGGACGAGACCGAATTCGGCGAGTTCTACGCGTTCGAGACGCTCACGCTGTGCCCGTTCGACCGCCGCGCGCTGGAACTCGGCTTGCTCAATCCGGAAGAGCGCGCGTGGCTGGACGATTACCACGCCGGCGTGCGCGCCGCGCTCAGCCCGCTGCTGGAGGACGCCGATCTGGAATGGCTCAACCGGCACTGCGCGCCGTTGTAAGCACGGTGCCGTTGCCGCCTGACGCTCAGGTGCGCTTGGGCGGTACCAGCCGCAGCTTGGTCGGTATCAGCGAATGGTTGGGCAGCAGCAGGCGCTCGATCTTGCCCGGCTCCAGCGGATACGCATACAGGTAGCCCTGGCCTTCGATACAGCCCGCGCGCAGCAGGAACTCGTGCTGCGCCTCGGTCTCGATGCCCTCGGCGATGGTGATCAGGCCGAGGCTCTTGGACATCGCCAGCATCGCCTCGGCGATCGCCGCATCGTTGGCGCTGCCGGGCAGTCCGGTGATGAAGGAGCGGTCGATCTTCAGGTAGGCCACGGCTGGCAGCTTCAGGTACGCCATCGACGAATAGCCGGTACCGAAATCATCGATCGCCACGTCGATGCCCAGCCCGTGCAGGGTACGCATGGTGCGCTCGATCTCGTCGCCCAACCGCAGCATCGCGCTCTCGGTGATTTCCAGCAGCAGCCGCTGCCCCGACAGCTGGCGCGACTGCAGAGTGCGGCTGACCCCCTCGACGAACGCCGGGTGGCCGAACCAGCGCGCCGAGATGTTCACCGCCACGCGGATCGGCGGCAACCCGGCGCGGTCCCACGCCTGGATCTGCTCGCACGCCTTCTGCAGCACCCATTCGTCGATGCGGCGGATCAGCCCCAGCCCCTCGGCCACCGGAATGAACTCGCCCGGCAGCACCTCGCCGCGCTCCGGATGCTGCCAGCGCACCAGCGCCTCCACCGCCACGATGCGTCCCGTGCGCAACTCGATGCTGGGCTGGTAGACCAGGGTGAACTCGTCACGCGACAGCGCCTGGCGCAGCTCATTGGCCAGCTGCAGACGCCGGCGCGTATTGGCGTGCATCATCGGCGTGTAGAAGCGGAAGGTGTTGCGCTCCTCGGTCTTCGCCGCATACATGGCGGCGTCGGCATTGGCGATCAGGGTCAGCGGATCGTTGCCGTCCAGCGGATAGCCGGCAATGCCGATGCTGGCGCTGAGCACAATCTCGTACTCGTCCACCAGCAGCGGTTCGGACAGGCTGGTCAGCAGCCGGTTGACGATCGCGCGGGCGTCCTCGCGCAGGCTCAGCCGATGCAGCAGCACGGTGAATTCGTCGCCACCGATGCGCCCGGCCACATCGCCCTCGGCCAGCTGCTGGCGGATGCGCTCGCCCACCTTGATCAGCAGGCGATCGCCGATGGCATGGCTGTAGCTGTCGTTGACGATCTTGAAGGCATCCAGGTCGATGAACAGCACCACCACCGCCAGCCGCTCGCGCTCCGCCAATGCGATCGCCGCGGCGCAATGCCGTTCGAACTCGGCCCGGTTGACCAGCCCGGTCAGCGCGTCGTGCCGGGCCAGATGCTCCAGCCGCCGCTGGTTCATCTTGGCGACCTGGATGTTGGTGAATACCGCCACGTAGTACTGCACGTGATGCTCGGCGTCGCGGATCACGCTGATGCTGAGGTGCTCCGGATAGGTGCTGCCGTCACGGCGGCTGCCCTGCACCTCGCCGTCCCAATGGCCGCGCGCCGCAATGTTGTCCCACATCGACTGCGGCAACGGCGCGCCATCGGGCATCCGGCGGGTGCTGTCAAGACGGCGGCCGAGCAGCTCCTGCGGATGGAAGCCGGTGATCTCCTCGTTCGCCGCGTTGGTCGAGACGATCCGCCGCTCGGCGTCGGCGATGATCACGCCTTCGGCGATGCTGGCCAGCGCCTCGGCCGCGATCCGCCGCTCCTGCTCCATCGCCACGCGCTCGGAGATGTCGCGGATGATCGCCTGGCGCACCGGCTGGTTGCCCCAGGTCACCAGGCTGCTCTGGGTCTCCACCGACCGCGTGCGGCCATCGGCGCCCAGCAGCAGGTTGCTGTCCGCGCGCCCAGGCTGGCGCGCCACCGACTGCATGAACAGGTGCACGAAACGGTCGCCGATCAGCTCCCCCGGATGGCGGCCGGTCCACGCGAACGTGGTGCGGTTGGCATCCAGAATCCGCCCACTGGTCTCGTCCACCATCACGATCGCGTCCGCCGCGCTGTCGAACAGCAGCCGGTAGCGCTCCTCGGTGCCGCGGATGCTGGCCAGAATCCGCCGCGCCATGTTCAGCCAGAGCAGCATGGCAATGCATGCCGCTCCCAGTACACCAGCGAACAGCACATGCCCCAGCCAAACTGCACCATGAGCAATTTCAAGGGAAAAAAGATTGGTACGTGGTTCGATCTGACGATTGATGCCGTTGATGCGCGCGCGCACTGCGGTAATTTGCTGGGGCGTTTGAGCACCTGCTGCGTAGGTGTGCTCCAAATCAACAGCGATCACAGACAATTCATGGATGGGCTGATCGGTGGATCTCCACGCCCTCAACGCAGCGTCCATGTGGGGCGATTCCGAAAAATACTGCAACATGAAAATCATGCCGGACTTGGCCGTAGGCATGACGTTCCCACGAACAAATGCCTGCGCCACCACCTGTTGGTCGAAATTGCCTCGTGCAATCGCATCCCTCGCCATACGATCCGATTCAAGCAGCGCGAAATTGCTCTTGAAGCTGGTCAGGAATGCCGGGTTTCCATCAACCGCATAATTATCGAGATCAATGACAGCCTGCTTCTGGGCCTTGGACCAGACACTCTCGCTGTTGAGAAATCCAGCGAGAGTGACCTGAACCTGCAGGGCAATCCAAGTCAGCAGGAGGATAAGCCCGACCAGGGCCACCAGCGCGTAAACGAGCGGCATCAACCGGCGCAGCAACGGCTTATGCAAGGTGATATGAGAATTACGCATCGCCTCTTTGATCTCGACGTTGGTGCGCTAACAACAGGGTGGAAACATCTCGCATAGAGCGCGGCACCATGGATGTCGTTCGTCGGATGTCGTTCGTCAGGCCGCAACTTCACGCATCTTGCGCTGATCTTGCCACGACTGCATGCAGCGGTCCCCTAGCAGACACATGTTTACATAGCTTCGCTTCACACACTCAGCAAGATGATCCACTTCATGGCGCACAGGCTTCGTGCCGAGCAGCGTGGAGACTATCTCGAGTGCTTCCCACGGGTGGGTATCATCGTAAGCCGCATGCAGGTGCAGCCATTTCAGGCTGGAAGCCCTTGTGGAGGGGGCAAAACTCTCCCGGTACTTTGTACTCTCATAAACGAAATGCGACCACTCGCCAGTGACACCCTCGATGGCATAGTTGGTGGCGATCATGCCTGCGGCCAGTGTGCCGTGGGTGCTCACTTCCTCGCACCATGCTGCCAGTCCGCCGGTGCCATGCGGAGCGACACCGTGCAGCACCGTTTCGCGCGAGATGTTCGCGCCTTCGGCCCAGTTGAGCCAGTATTCGGCGTGGTTCTGCTCGACCCGGATATTTCGCACCAGCCAGCGGCGCGCCATGTCGTCTCCCTGACTGCGGCCGTATTGGGTTTTCAGCAAATTGAGGGCCATGTAGCTCGGAAAGCGCTCGATAAATGGCCATATGCCAACCATGAAATTCGTCGTGGCCACCTCGCCCAGGGTGCATTCGCGCATCATCGCCCACAATTCATGATCCAGCACTACCTGCTTGGTGCTCTCGCAGTCCGCCACCATGTCCTGCGCCCATTGCGGGTAGCTGGTCAGTTCGGTCAGCGGGCCGGTGCGTTCGAAACGAGTATTCATGTGGTTCTCCTGCGGCGTGGAATATTGCGGTGGGTTGCTGCGGCTTGTCCGGCAGCCAGCGTGGCTGCTGCCGGTTGTGATCCGGTATCACCGTGCGATACCGGAAACCTTGGAATGCGTGATCCGTGATTCCCGCCCCCTGTCATGGCAGCGCCGGCACGGCCGCGGCCGGCTGTCGCTGTCGCCTACCCGGCGTGGCCGCGCGGTCCGCCGAAATGTGCCTCTGCAGCGTAACGCCAGCGGGGCTGTGGTCAAAAGAACTGGCACACATTTTTCTTGACCCGGACACGCGCGCCGTTCGCAGGGGCACGCCATCGAGGTAAGCACCGGGCTGGCGGGCGGCAGCGAGCCGCGCGCTGCATTCGGAGGGCAGACCTCCGCGCGAATCGGGCCACTCAGGCTGCACGCCCCAACGCGTTGACGCAGACGAAGGTCATCTGCGGATTCAACCGCGCCAGCGTGCGGGCGACGGCCAGCGTCATGTCGTGGGTCAGCGCGGTGTAATGCGCCTGGCCCATGCCGGTCGAGCTCACGCCGATGCAGTAGAAGCAGGCGTCGAAGTGGCTCAGCTCGGCCTCGATCGCGCGGCAATCGAACAGGTCCTCATGCAGCAGCTGGGTCAGTCGGGCGTGCGGCGGCCCGCTGGCGCGGCGACCCACCGTTTGCACCCGCGTGACATCGGGAGCGAGCAGGCATTCGCGCAGGGCGCCCTGGCCGACCATGCCGGTGGCGCCGAACAGCAGGATGTTCATCGGATCGCCACCTTGCAGTCATTGGCCCGATGCACAGAATAGACTGGTTGCCCGGTGCC